>DASYZB010000047.1 GCA_035946615.1 Verrucomicrobiia bacterium | reverse complement strand
CCGGCACGACGGCAGAGGGCATCAACCAGCACTTGGCCGCCATGGGCAGTGGCCTGGTCGGAGTTGGTCAGTTGGAGGTGGAGTTTGGTTTTTCGCTTGGTGAATGCGGGCATGGCTATACATCACCATAATGGTGATGTTGTGTCAACAGATTTTTCACCTACCTGTGCATTTTTCCTCACCTGGCTAAGGATCGGTGGAACACGGAACTTCATGACCTAAGGATAGCTGTTGCAGCCATCTTCCGCAACCGAGGAACCGCAGCCGCGCCCTGAAAACGATGAAAGGTGAAAACCCTTCATCCTTTCCGCGCCGTGGGTTTCTGGATCGGCCACTGGTCGGAATCAGTGTGCGCGCTCTTTAGATACTGCTCGAATTTCGCGACGATCTCCGGGTGCTGGGCTGCGACATTCTTTTTTTCGCCCAGGTCGGTCCTGAGATTATACAGTTCCAACGGCGCATCGGCTTGGGTGCGCACGGCCTTCCAGTCGCCCATACGCGCTGCCTGCTGGAAACCCCGTTCGTGGAATTCCCAATAAAGGAAGGCGTGCTGGTTGGTTTGGGTCTGGCCCAGCAGTGCTGGAAGCATCGAGATGCCATCGATGTTCTGGGGCGGACGGGTCCCGGCGATTGCGGCGGCTGTGGGCAGGAAATCCCAGAACGCCCAAACCTGGTCGCTGACCCGGCCCGGCTTAATTCGACCGGGCCATCGGACAACTAAGGGCACGCGAATGCCTCCTTCATAGAGGTCCCGCTTGATGCCGCGCAGCGGGCCGGCGCTTTGGAAGAAGGCCGGATCAACTCCGCCTTCCTTGTGCGGCCCGTTATCACTGGTGAAAAGGATAATCGTCTGGTCATCCAACTTGAGCTCTTTGAGCTTATCCACAAGCCGGCCCACATCGCGGTCCAATCGGGTGATCATCGCCGCCTTGTCCTTTTCGGGCTCCGGCCAGGGCTCGGCGGAATAGGGTGCATCGCTGGGGACCTGCATGCCGTTGCCTGTGCGGCGGGCTTCTTCATTGTTCGCATGCGGAATGGTGTAGGCCAAATACAGGAAGAAAGGCCGGTGCTGATTGAAAGCGTCGGGCTGATTGATTCGGATGAAATTGAGGGCGGCTTTTGTGAAAAGGTCGTGGATATAAAGCCCCTTTTTGCCGGCCTGGTTTTCCGGCAGCGGCTCCAGGCCGTCGAAACCCGTGTGCGAATCATAGCGCCAAAGGTGATCGGTGTAATAATCGTGCGCATGGACCTGGTCGAGATAACCGGCGAACTCATCGAAACCCTGTTTCTGCGGAACCCCGCTGGTATTTTCATTGCCCAGACCCCATTTGCCAATCAGACCGGTATGATAGCCGGCGCCTTTGAGGAGCTGCGCCACCGTTATGGCGTCGGGTGGCAGGGGGACAGTCGCGTTGCCGCGGATAACGGCATGGCCGGTGTGAAAGCCGGTCATTAACGCGCACCGCGAGGGGGCGCAAACGGTGCTGCCGGCATAAAAATCAGTAAACCGCGCGCCCTCGGCGCCCAGTTTATCTATATTTGGGGTTTTGATTTTCGTTTGGCCGTAGCACCCCAAATCCCCATAGCCCAGGTCGTCAGCCAGAATCAGGATGATGTTGGGCCGGCGCGGCGCTGGGGGCCTGATGGAAAAGAAATTGGTGCGGGCCGGCGCGGCCAGCAGGCACTGGGTTGCCGCCAGGCAGAACAGGAAAAACAATCGAAGCCAGACACAAACAAGATTGCTCATTATCGCTTGCATTCTGGACAAGACCGGCCCAGCCGTCCAACCAATTTCAGCATTATTTGGCTTTGCATTTAGGCCGCAGAAGGGCAATTTGGGAATGAAGATGGGTCCCGAATCAGAATTCAATCCCGGCGCGGCTGCGCAGCCGCGTGCCGAACCTGGTCAAAGTCCTCCACGTGGCCGTCGTCCGGGCCGTGGCCACAGAGGGCGCGGTCCTCGCCGCAAGCCACATCAACCATCAGCCCAGCACGCCGAGCCAATGCCCGTCGAGGAAATCGCTGCGCGTGAATCCGAACCTATGGAGGCATCTGTTCCTGCCAGCCAAGTCCCTATCGAGCCGGTGACAACCGAGTCAGAGCCGCTCGCGGCTGAGCCGATGGAAGCCAGGATTTCCGACGAGCCGGTTCGGCCAGCACGGGCTGCCGGCTCTGGCCCGCCGCCAACGGTCCAGCAGGCCATCGATGAGGTCAACCAAGTCGTCCACAACCTCCGGGAGGCCTTGGAAGAAATGGAGGAGGTGCTCGAGATGCTCGAAAGTCTCGAACGCCAAACCGGGGCCGACGAACGCGAAATAGAAACACTCCGGCGCGCCGTGCGCCAACTGCAGCGCCCGCGCGAGGGCGGCCAACACTCGCACCGTGGCCACTGACCCGGACTGGCCGGGGCCGAACGTTTCCCGCACCAGCGCGCGCCTCCTGGAAACGGCAAAGCGCCTGAGACGCGCGTTGGAGAGGATGACTTTTGCGCCGCCCATAGCCTGCGTTTATAACCCGCTCACCTACGCCTGGGCGCCTTACGCCGCTTATATTGGCCGGTTCGCCGCAAGTCCCAAACGAGTTGTTTTCCTGGGCATGAACCCCGGCCCATTCGGCATGGTGCAAACCGGGGTGCCTTTCGGCGAGATCTGCGCCGTACGGGATTGGTTGGGGCTCGAGGAGAAAGTCCTGCGCCCAGCCATCGAGCATCCTCGGCGGCCAGTGAAAGGTTTTGCCTGCGCGCGCTCGGAGGTTAGCGGGCGCCGGTTGTGGAGCCTTTTTGCCGAACGATTCGGGCAACCCGAACGGTTCTTTCCCGAGCATCTCATTCTGAACTATTGCCCCTTGGCCTTCATTGAGGTCAGCGGACGCAATCGCACACCCGATAAGCTACCGGCTGCCGAGAGGGCCTCGCTCTTTGCGGCTTGCGACAAGGCGCTGCGCGCCTCGGTCGAGGCCCTGCAACCCGAGTGGCTCATTGGAGTGGGTGATTTCGCCTGGCGGCGGGCCCAAACTGCCTTTCCCCAAGGCCCTCCCAAGTTGGGGCGCATCCTCCATCCCAGCCCGGCCAGTCCAGCCGCCAACCGGGACTGGGCCGCCGTGGCAACCCGGCAACTCATCGAGTTAGGGGTGTGGGAGTAGCTGGGTTCGGGCGAAGCGGTTGATCGTCGAGCGCGTCCCGTATCGGCGAATACAACCCGAGTTCCTGAAGCTGCCAGCCGCGGCTCTGGCGAGTACGACCGCGCCGAGCACAACGGGGACCAACGCAAGTACCCGCAACCTTACCCGATGGTTCGCTCAGGGATGCATGCCGCCGCTCTCAGCAAGGCAGCCACGGTTAGCCAGCACCGCCTCGGATTCACAACTCGACGAGGTTGCATCGCGCTCAGATCGGCCGGGCGTCGTCTGGGACTATTTTTTGGTCTATGACTGGCCTGGGTTCCAATTCTCCTGCTACTACACCTATTTGGTGGATGGGCCCTGCCATTTAGCAAACGCGGATTTTGATCCGGGCACGGCGGTCAAGTTTTCTCCTGGGGCTTCGCTCTTCATTGACGGACCCCTGTACTGCCATGACCAGTCTTCGGGCGGTCAGGATGTGAATTTGGGAGACAGATCCTTACTTACCTCGGCAAATGATGATTCGGTTGGCGAGGTCATTGATGGCAGCAACGGCCAACCATTCTGGGGTGATTCGGGCCGGCATTGGACGTGCGCCCCGAGTATC
Source organism: Verrucomicrobiia bacterium (assembly GCA_035946615.1). Classification (NCBI taxonomy): domain Bacteria; kingdom Pseudomonadati; phylum Verrucomicrobiota; class Verrucomicrobiia; species Verrucomicrobiia bacterium. The sequence continues at coordinate 47,236 of DASYZB010000047.1, read as the reverse complement.
TCGACATGGCGCAGCATTATATCGTGAACTGGTATGGCGACCCCGGCATCGTGTCGAGCACTTACGCGGTAACGGTAGCCGCGAGCGGCCCCCAGGCGACCAAGGGCCGAGATTCGGCAGCCTTCACGAGCTCACGCGCGGACGGTGACTGGAGCCGCCGGTGACAGTCCAGTTTGCGGTGCTGAGGCTTGGAAGGCTTCGCCGCCGTCAAATACTCGATGGCTGGTTGGCAACGTTGGAACCTGAGGCTTGCCCAAGCGCGACTCCAGGAGTCCGTTGACCAACTGGAGGCATTCCTTGCGCAATCGGTTCAGCTTCAGGCGATAGACCGTCAAAAGACCCGCGAAGCCGGCTAAACAAATCAGCGATGCCAGCCCAAGCACGCAAAGAAGCCTCAGGCCAAGCCCAAACCCGCTGTACGGAAAACCCTCCTGCAAAATTTCCGCATAGAAAACGCCAGCTATCGCCAGCAGGGGGAACGGGGCCATCACGTACGCCACGCGTTGCACGCAACGCTGGTCACGCTGAACCTGTGCAATGCTTGTCTCCAGTTTACGGCGCTCCTCACCGTCGTCATACAGAATGATGCGCCTCAAAAAGGCCGTTTCTGTTTGGTGCGTGCTCATAAAGCTTGAACCTTTCTCAATAATGTCGGTTTGCTGAACCGGTCGATTGAACCGAATCGATTTTCTCTCTCGACGCCGCAGCGGTCCAATACCTTCTTGGAATTGCGACGATAGGACAGTGATTCCTTCCGTGGATACTGGTATGTCACTGAATAAAAGTGTGCGTCAGTTGCGTGATTCCGTCTAATCGGGGAACTCCCCGATGTTCTGCTATCCGCCCAAAGCGTTGATGTGCATCTGGAAGTTGCGCTGCCGCGACGCCAGCGTTGACCCGGCACTCGTCGATGGCCAGCGCCCGCCTTCGGAGCCGGGGCCGACCAGCGGGATGGCCACGAGCACGGCGTCAGCCGCCTTCGTCTCGACCGGTTCTCTCTCGGCCAAGCTTCCTCCGTATTAAGAACGCAGCCCTGAATGCAACCGCCGATTCGCAGCCCAGGCTGTGCGACAGAACGCGCTGTTCGACGAAAAAGGACTTGTGGAAGTAGAATTTTTCGTAAGGTCCGAAAATGCTCAACCCATGAAAACCACATCGAGCGCCCGTTCGGCTGTGTTGTTTTTTCTCGGCTGCATACTGGCAAGCCAGGTAACAACGGAGGCGCAAAGCTTTAAGGCCCTTTACAGTTTCCCGACTTCCTTTCCGCCGGGTGGCTTTGCCCGACCGCTCTACACAGGGAACTGTCTGTATGGACCGGGCGGTGCTGGGATTTTTCGAATCAATTCCGACGGGACCGGCTACATAATAATCAAGACCTTTCCGCCCACGGTTTACAACGGTACGAGTGCCAACACCAACTCAGACGGCGCGACTCTGCTCGGCGGCGTTATTGTAGATGGCGATACGCTTTACGGCACGGCATCGCAGGGCGGGCTATACGGCCTGGGCAGTTTGTTTTCTTTGAAGACAAACGGGCTGAGTTTCAATGCATTCAAACAGTTCTCTGGTCCCGACGGCAAAGCGCCGTATGGGGAATTGCTCCTGGTGAGCAACATCCTTTACGGCACTACGGCGGCAGGTGGTGATTTCGGCAAGGGCACGGTTTTCCAAGTCAATACCGATGGCTCGGGCTTCGGCGTGCTGCACAGCTTTGGCGGCGGTGATGGACTGCTGCCGGTTGGCGGGCTGACCCTCTCCGGTGGTGTGCTTTACGGAACAACCGTCGGGGGAGGGTCCGGGAGTAATGGCACGGTTTTTTCGATTAGTCTGGATGGAAGCGGCTTCACAACGGTGAAAAACTTTAGCGGTGCGGACGGAGCCAGTCCCCGATACCACTTGGTTGGCTCCGGGGGGTGGATTTACGGCACGGCCGATGGAGGCAACTCGGGCGGCATGGTTTACGAACTCAGCACCGATGGCACCCAGTATAATATTTTGAAAACGTTCTCACCCCTCGACCCCGTATCGGGAACGAACACCGACGGTTACTATACGCAATCCGGTTTGGAATCTTGCGGCGGCGCGTTATTTGGCAGCACGCGCGTGGGGGGGTACTACGGCAGCGGCGTTCTGTTCGCATTGCGGATGGACGGCTGCGGGTACACCGTGCTGCACCATTTTACCAGGACGAGCAACGGTACAGAATTCTTCATCAACAGCGATGGAGCCGAGCCGGGTCCCTTGACGCTGTATGGCGGAACATTATACGGGACGCCCTACAAGGGCGGGAACGCAGGCGCAGGCGCGCTCACCGCTCTGAACATCGCACCGCGGATTGACGTCGCTGGAAACGGAATGGGACCCAGTGGTTTTGAATTTGATGTTGCGGGGTATTCCAACGAAGTGGTCAGTGTCGAGGCTTGCACGGATTTGGCAATGTCGGTTTGGCAATCGCTGTGGACAAATACCATCGGTGTCGGCCCATTTCACTTCGCAGATACGGTCCACGACCAGGGCGACAGTCCAGGTGAACCTCACTGCGCCGAGCGCCAGCGCGTGCGCCACCGGGAAAAGGCCACGTTCCAGGCGTTCATATCTTGGAAAATTAGGACGGCTGTTAGGACGAAGACCAGCAAAATCGTTAAATTGTGCCGGTAAAACAGTGGCGGGAGCGGCGGGGCTCGAACCCGTAACCTCTGCCGTGACAGGGCAGCGCTCTAACCAATTGAGCTACGCCCCCGCTTAGGGCAGCAGAACGTAAGGAACCTTTCCCCAGCCGTCAAGCAGAACCCAAGTCCGGGCAGCAGACGCCAAGGAGGTGGGGGTGGGGAACCCCGCTGAAGAAACGTACTGCCACCCGAACTTAATTTATTCTAAGGCACGCTTCGGGCGTTTGTCAACTGGTTATTGGGCTCGTTCAGGCCGCTCGCCAGGGCCAATCAAACTTTTGTAGGAGACCACGTGAGGAGTCTCTAATCAAAATGAGTTTCTGCCGACCGCCTTTGCTTTACCCGGAAGTTGCTGATCAGAGACTCCTTACGTCGTCTCATACATTTATATCTTCGCTTCATCCAGCCTGAGCCTTACTTCCTGATGGTGGCATGTTGCTGCAGCCATAAAAGGTCCCCATTATTCGGGTCCACGAAAGTGAAGTGCGCCCCATCGGCGTTGCCGCCGTCGCGCGCTGCTTTCATAGTCGCGGGGTCGAGCCAGCGACGGACCTCCGCATGTCCGTCGGCAAAAGCAACCACACCGGAGTTGTCGTGCTCGATCGTGGGCCGATGCCAAAACCATCCTGAGTTTCCCATAAAGAGCACAAATGCTGAGAAGCAAATGTTCTCCGGTGAAGTATCGACAAAGCTGTAAATGCGGCTTGGGCCGGCTGCGGCCAGATCGGAGGCTTTATTAAACGCCTGGCATGAGGGGCTCAATAGCGCGTTATCGGAGGGATAGCTCCAGGCCAGGTAACCGTTCAGGGCGTAATTGCGCGTTCGCGGAATGTTCTGGCCGCCTATCGAGATTGTCGTTCGGTCCGCGGGACATTTATAGACATCCTTTGTATGGAGGTACTGTGCGAATGCCGCATATTTGGGATCGAGCAGGTAACTGGTGTTGGTGAACGCCTCGGGATGGATGTGTTCATCGCCCACGGCCCAGAGTCTGGGGGCATTCGGATCATTCTCGCTCCCGTATCCGTTTGGAACCAGGACCTGCTGATTGTCATCCGCATAAAGCTCCCAAGTAACGGCTAATTGGCGCAGGTTGCTCAAACACCGGGTCCGATAAGCCTTTGATTTGGCCCGCGAGAGCGACGGCAGGAGCAACGCCGCCAGTATGGCGATGATCGCAATGACAACCAGAAGCTCGATGAGCGTAAAGGCTTTGAATTGCGGCCGATTCACATCATTGGATACTATGCTCATGCCGGTCAATTTCGAGCAATTTCAGGGCCGACGTTGAGCCCAGTCGCTGAATTTCGGCAGTGCAAATGAGAGCAGGTGTTGGGCCTTGGCGCAGTTTAGAGAGGTGTCCGGTGGGCGCGGTGCGCCAGAGTATTCACTCAGAGAAGCGGATTGGATTCTGGGCTCCAACTCTGGCCAACAGGCGGCAATGATTTCGCCGATTCGCCAGCGTGAAAGCCGTTCCGCTCCAGCCACGTGGAACAGCCCAGCCTGGCCCTGAGTCGCAAGTTCCCAAACCGCGCGGGCTGTTGTCTCGGCCGGAATCGGGCAGCGGAATTCATCGGTGAACAGGCGCAGGGTGCGGCCTTGTTTCCAGGCGCGGCACATCTGCTCGTCGAATCCGCGATCGCCAGTGGGCGAGGCGCCGCAGTTCAGGGACGTGCGTATAACGGTGTGCCGCGGGTTCGAGAGTACGATTTTTTCGGCGGCAACTTTAGTCTCCGCATAGACGCTCAGCGGGTTGACCGCTGAAGCTTCATCGTAATTGCCGGCGCACCCGTCGAAGACTAAATCCGAGGAGAAAAAGACGAATGGGATATTGGCCGCCAACTCGGCCAGGAACGCCGTGGCATCGACGTTCAGGCGCCGGGCCGAGACAGGATCGGCTTCGCACTCCGGACTTCTGCTCAAAGCGGCGCAATGGATGACAAGCTGCGGGGCGTGCTGGTTACAGAATCGGCGGACAGCCGGGAAATCGGTCAAATCGAGTTGGGCGCGAGTAAGGCCCAGGACAGAGTGTGCAGCTTGGCCTGCAGTGCGGACCAGCCAACTGCCAATCAGGCCCCCGGCGCCGGTGATCCAAATGGGTTCCGCGTTGGTCTGAATCACAAAGCAAAACGAGGCCGCTAGTCGATCATGCGCCGGGGCAAGTCGCCATAGGCGTCAATGCGCCGGTCCCGCAGGAAGGGCCAATGCGTGCGGGTGACTTCCACCCGCGCCAAGTCAACTGGGCAAATCAATTCCTCCTCGTTCACGGCGCCGGCGCGCGCCAGGAGTTCCCCCGAAGTGCCGGCCACAAAGCTTTGGCCCCAAAACTCGAGGCCCTCCCCAGCGAGCCTCTCGTGGCCCACCCGGTTGGTGGCCGCCACGTAGCAGCCGTTGGCAATGGCATGACCGCGCTGGATGGTTTCCCAGGCGCTGTGCTGCCGCTCGCCTTCGGCGGCCTTTTCCGCTGGATGCCAGCCAATGGCTGTCGGGTAAAAAAGAATTTCGGCGCCTTGGAGCGCTGTCAGGCGCGCGGCCTCGGGATACCATTGGTCCCAGCAAATCAAAACCCCAATCCGGCCATAACGCGTCTGCCACGCCCTGAACCCCAAGTCACCCGGAGTGAAATAGAATTTCTCAAAATACAGCGGGTCATCCGGGATGTGCATCTTGCGGTAAAGCCCCAGCAACGAGCCGTCCGCATCGATTACCGCTGCGCTGTTGTGATAAAGCCCTGCAGCTCGTTTTTCAAAAATGGAAGCAATAACGACCACCTCCTTGCTCCGGGCGAGTTTTTGAAAAGCCCGGATAGTTGGGCCCGGCACTGGTTCTGCCAGCTCAAAGTATTTGTGGTCTTCAACCTGGCAAAAGTATTGGGACCGGAACAACTCCTGGGTGCAAATGATTTGAGCGCCCTGGCTGGCCGCCCGGCTGGCGGCGGAAAGGGTCTTCTTCAGATTCGCTTCCGGCTCAGGGGAGCAGGAGGTTTGGAGCAACCCGATCTTGATCAGGGTCTTTGGAGTGGAGGGGCGCATGACCCTTGGAACACAAATGCCACTCTATTGCTGAATGTAAGGGTGGGCGGCTTCAAGCAACGCCGTGGTGCCATGCACTGGGGAAAGTGCTGCCGGGGGCGCCGTTTGCGCAAAGAGTTCGCGCATGAATTTGCCCATCGTCTCATTGGTTGGTCCGTAACCGGAGTGGTAAATGTAATGCTCCAAATCATAAAGCAACTCGTCGGCGTTGGGGTAGCGCTTGTCAAGGTCGCGGACCAGGGCGCGGTGGAGGATTTCATTGAGGCGCTGGTCGATTCGGGAATCCAGGGCGCGGAAATCCGGGACGGCCATATTGATCATCCGTTGCCTGGATTCCTCGGCAGAAGGGCCTTTGAAAATGTTCTTGCCCAGAAGCAGGTGCGCCAGCACCACGCCCGCCGAGAAGAGGTCCGACCGCTTGTCGGTGATTTGGAAATTGGCCTGCTCGGGGCTCATATAATCGGCTTTGCCGGCGACTACCTCGCCCTCGTTATCCACCAGGAACCCTTTGGCTTTGGCGATGCCAAAATCGGTCAGCTTTACGTCGCCTTCGAAAGCGATCATGATGTTCTTGAAACTCACATCGCGGTGAACGATCCCCAATGGCCGCCCGTCTTTATCTGTCTTTGCATGGGCGTAAGCCAGCCCGCGCGCCACGCGGCTGACGATGAACACGGCCAGTTCCTTGGGCAGAACACGCTTTGCATCGAGGAGCTGCTGCGAGAATTGCTCGAGGTTGGCCCCGCGAATCAGTTCCATCGCGATGAAATAAAGGCCCTGCGTCTCACCCAGGTGATAGGTCTGGACGATGTTGGTATGAATCAGGTCCGCGACCAATTTGGCCTCGCCGATAAAGTTTTCGATGAATTGACTCTGGTTGGCGTAGTTTTGCCGGATGACTTTGATCGCGATGCGTTTGACAAAGCCCCGGGCGCCCAGTTGCTCAGCTTCATACACGATACCCATGCCGCCTTCGTACAACTTGCGAACGATCTCGTATCGAAACTCGTTTTGAATCGTGAAGAGAACCACCGGATGATGGTGAAGAAACCGTATTTGAAGTCAAGCCCTGGCATCGGGCGTATCGAGCGCCGCGCAAAAAGATGCGAGTTTTCGCTGAAAAATTGTTATTTTCTGCTTGCGCCACTTCGGTGAAAGAGTTTAATCGAGCCAAGTCGAATGACTTTTTGATTAAACCAAACAACAACAAAACACACTAAACAGACTATGGCAAAAGCAATGTCGAAATCACAAATCGCCGCCACGGTTGCTGAGAAGGTCGGCATCACGAAGAAGCAGGCCGCTCAAGCCCTGGACACGGTCGCCGAACTGGCCTATAAGCAGGCCAAGAACACCTTTACAGTGCCGGGCCTTGGCAAGCTGGTCCTGGTGAATCGTCCCGCTCGTGAGATGACTATGCAGTTCGGCCCCAACAAGGGGCAATCGATCAAAATTCCTGCCAAACGCGTCGTGAAGTTCCGCGTAGCCAAAGCCGCCAAAGACGCCATCCTGGGTGCCAAGTAAGAAACCCCTTTTCGGAACAGGCACTCTGAGGAGTTCAGGGTGCCTTTTTGTTTGGGAATGAAGGTGGCAGTCGTCGGCTGCGGGGCGATTGGGAGCTTTTACGGGGCCAAACTTGCCCACGCCGGGCATGAAGTTCATTTCCTGCTGCGTTCGGACTATGAAGTCGTCCGGCGGCAGGGCGTTTTCATTCGCAGTCCGCAGGGCGATTTTCGCGTGCGGCCCCACTGCGCGAAGGAACCCGAAGAGGTTGGGCCGGGGGACATGGTCCTCATTGGGCTGAAGACGACGGCCAACGACCAGTTCGGACGGCTGCTGCCGCCGCTGGCGGGCCCGGACACAGCCGTGCTGACGTTGCAAAACGGATTGGGAAACGAAGAGCAACTCGCCCAATTCTTTCCACCCGCGCAGATTCTCGGTGGGCTTTGTTTTGTTTGCCTGAACCGGTTGGAACCGGGCTTGATTCATCATATCGCTCATGGCCAGGTCGTTTTGGGCGAATTCCAGGGACCACCCCAAAAGCGCGCGCAGGACGCTGCCAGGATGTTTCAGGCTGCGGGCGTTCAGTGCGCTCTCAGCGACAATCTCGCCCGGACGCATTGGGAGAAACTGACCTGGAACATCCCTTTCAACGGGTTGGGCGTGGCCGGAGGAGCGGGACTTGAGGCGATCCTGAGCGGCGAATGGAACTCAACTGTTCCAGCGGCCAGGCCAAAAACCGTCTCGACGGACCAACTGCTGGCGGACCCGCGATGGACGGCACTGGTTCGCGAGTTGATGTTCGAAATCATTCGCGCGGCAGGCGCTCTGGGTTTCGACATTCCCGATTCAATGCCCGACAAACACATCGAGCGCACACGCGCGATGGGGGCTTACAAGGCCTCGACTCTGCTCGATTTCGAACGCGGACAACCGATGGAGCTGGAGAGCCTGTTTTTTGAGCCCTTGCAGCAAGCCCGAAAGGCCGGCGTAGCCGTTCCGCGGCTGGAGTCCCTGTGCCGGCTGCTGGCGAAGCTCGACTCCGCCCCTCGCGCCATCTCTGGCTAAGCTAGAGCAACCCCACGAGTCGCTCTTTTTCTTACTCTTGCTCTTGCGCTTACTCTTAGTCCTCCCCCGATTCCGAGATTGGAACCAGGCGAGGGGCGTGGGGCCCCGGCGCGTGAGAGCGTGCACAGACGCTCAACTAAAATACGCCTTGGTATTGGCGTGCACCTTCGGGGTTGCCAGCAGTTCCTGCGGTGTCATCCATCGATATTCTCCGTGTTGGTCTTTGGGCAACGCGCTCAAGTCCACGGCTAAAGAGAGTTGGTAGGCCAGCACGATATAATGCGTGCCGAAGCCGGGTTTTTCGAACCGGTTTGCGGGATACATGTGCTCGTAAACGCCCAGGAAACGGGCCTGTTCGATCGGCAGTTCGACGCCGAGTTCCTCGCGCGTAATGCGTCTGAAGGCCGCAGCACGGCTTTCATTTTTTGTTATCCGGCTGCCAGGCACGAAGAACGTGTCCCTGGCCGGTTCATTGACGCGCCGTCCAACCAGGACGCAGCCATCGGATCGCACGACCACTAAATCCATAGCAACCAACGGCGTGAGCCGGACAATATGCTCGAACTCCCAGGACTCGAGCCACTGGCCAGGTCTGGGCTCCACGGATGGTGTTCCGTCTTTTGCAGCTTTGGGTTGCGTCATGACTCTGTTTTAGATTTTTATCCATTTTACCCGGGCGCGACAGACTTCGTCGCCACTTGGTTTGGTTAGAGAATGTGAAAAATGGCCGGGAACAGATTCGTTCGAGCGCATTGAGATTTCGGAGCCGGCCAAAGTCTCGCCCAAATAATTCACCTCACAGAGGCTGGCGAAGTGGGCGGCGTGGAATTCTAAGGAGTATGAATCGAAAATCCAACCGATGTACCTGGCGCTGTTAACGTGGCCATTGAGGTCGATGTCGCTGTAGCGAACGCGGGCCCTCAATACTTCAGAGCCTGCATCGAAAGCGGTCAGCTTGGCCGGATTAGTGTCCAGCACCCTGCGGCCAGAGAGTGTCCCGAGCGCCGAGAGGATTTTGCCGAGGCGCTGAGGTTTTCTGGTGGTGGCATCCAGAACCAGCCAGGCGCTGGTGCCTGCGGCCAGTGGCGCGCCGAGCGGAGTCAGCATCTCAAAATCGCGCAGCGCCAAAACCTGGGTGCTCAGGCGTGGCCAGGTCTTCAGAACAACCGCATCCCCCCAGCGCGGACAGCGTTCGAGCTTTACCAGCAGGCGGGACAAAACCCAAACCTTCTTTTGGCTGAGCAGGTTTTTGAAGCCGACGCCGAGGGCTTCGGCGTGATTCCAAGCTGCTTCCAGGAAATAGCGGCACAGCGCCTCCAATGAGGCGGCGTGTTTAAAATCGACATCGTAAGAATGAACGGTGAAATGCTCAGTCCACACGCCGGGCTCGATTATTTGTCCATTCATGGAACATCAGGCACAATGACGAGGAAAGGTTCCAACCCTTTGTGGGGGAGTTGTAGGAGACGATGTAAGGAGTCTCTGATCATTGTCTGCCAGCCGCCCTTGCTTCATCAAGACGTTGCTAATCAGAGACTCCTTACGTCCTCTCCTACATTTAGCAAGGGCGGCTCGTTGCTTCGACTTTGTCATTGGTCCTGTATGGAAGACCCGGATTAATTGTGTAGTTGGGCCAGCGGCAGCCAGATTTTATACTGCGAACCGGTCTGGCCCGCATCGGCGAAGGAGATCAGCCGAATCCGTGCTGGGCTCCCCCGGTTGAGAGAGCCGCTCTCGCGATGAATTTGCGCATCGACCCGGAAGACTTCCTCATCCGGCCAGAATCTAACGCTCGCAGGGGCGGGTTCCGGTTTGAATCGGAGCCGGGAAAGAGCCGGCCCGGGCAGCGAAATGGAATCCAGCGTCAGGCCAGGTTTGCCGAGCAGCGCCTGGTCCGCCGCCAGGACGAGCGGGCCATAAAGCACTGCGATTTTTCCATCATTCTTATGATCGCCAACAATGACGCGCGGTTCGAGTTTGAGGTCCAGTTCGACCCTGTCCCCTTTTTCCCAAACCCGGTTCAGGGCAGTGTAGCCGTCCACCCCGCGTATGCTTGTGGTCTTGCGTCCGTTAAGGCGAATGCGGGCGTCCTGGCACCAAGCCGGGATGCGTAACTTAAGCGCAAATGCCTTTTTGACGGCCGGCTCGACCTCGATTTGGACCCGCCCATCAGCCGGGTAGCGGGTCTGGACGGCGAGCTGAACAGGCGTGTGGTCTCGCAGGTCGAGCGTTGCGGTTGCGCTGTCATAAAGATTTACGACGATGCCTTGCGCGTCGGTGGTAAAGGCGAAAGTGGGGATGAGAGCGACACCGCGCGGCCCGCTCGATAGGCAGCAATGTCCATCGAGGTTGCTGCTGTATGGTTTTTTGCCTTCCATTTGAACGTAGTATCCCCATGCAGCGCCATCGCAGCGCTGGGCGCCAAAGAGTTGATTGAGAATCACATGTTCGAGCTGCTCGGCAAAGCGGGCTTCGCCCGTCAGGCGCAACAGTTGGGCGTTGAACTGCAGCCAGGTCACCGTGACACACGTTTCGCCAACGTTGCTCACGTTAGGCAGGTCGTAATTGTCATGGAACACCTCGCCGTAACTTGCGGCGCCGGTCAGATAGAGCCGGTTCTGGACGATGTCCTGCCAGGCGTTGAGGCAGGCTTCGAGGATTTGAGGGTCGCCCACGGTTCGGTAATACTCGAGAGCGCCGTTCAAACAGGAGAGCATCTCATAGGCCTTGCCATTCCCGACCTTGTCCACCCTCTTCAGCGTCAGCAGGGTGGAAATGATTTTGGGGCCATTAGGGTGTTCCCATGCGCGGAGGATATATTGGCAAAATTCGAGGTAAGGCCGTTCACCGGTAAAGCGATATAACAGGACAATTGGTTCCAGGACGCTCGTGGGGGCCATGCCAACGTGATGGCCGGCTTTGATAATGTCGCGTTTGCCCGGCGCATCGCCGAACATGTCACAAAGAAGGTCCGCCATACGCCGGCAAGCGGGCAGGGGCCCCAGGTTTCCGGTGTAGCGCATGTAGGTGATGAGTCCGATGAGGTTGTACTTGTGCGCCCAGACATCCCATTCGGTCCAACGGTCCTTGTCCAGGTAAGTGCCCAGGTAACCGTCTTGAAGCTGGCATTTGACTAATTCCGAGGCCACATAATCGAGCTTCTCTCGGAGGGCGGGGTCGCCGGTATAAGCCCAGGCCAGGCTGGCCGCATGAAGCCATTTGCCGACGTGCTCGCCGTCCCAGGCCTGGCGGCCCGGTCGTTTGCGGTAGCCCTCGAGCAGGCGAGCCGGATCGAGCTTTACCAAACGGTTGGCTTCATTGACGTTGATACGCTCACCAACCCAGCCGGTCAGCCGCTCTGCTTGCGGGGATTGGCACTCCTGCCGGTCCGGTCGGACGGGCGCTATATCGTCGGGCAGCGGGAGAGTTTCGGCGCACAACTGCAGCGGGATTGAAATGCTGACACAAGCCAAGAGACGGGTTGTTTTCACTTTAGTCCGTCCGTGCAACATAGGAATGCATAATAGGTTTGCAAGCCGGAAAGCTGGACAGGCTGTCCAGTTGCAGGACACTGCGGAAGGACGAGCTGCGCGAGGCCTCATCTTCCCTGCAAGCCCTTCACAAAGGCGGACTTTGGACCTCGCCGCGGGTCCTCCCGGATAAGCGCTGTGGTTGGCCCGGGATCAGGTGCTTTGGCAAGCCGGGGCCGGGGCTATCGAGAGTGTCTCATGCCACAGTTCGAGGGAGTCCTTGAGCCCAGCAAGCCAGGGTAACACACGGGTTTCAAGCGCATTGGCTAAGGCCGTCGAGTCCTCTGCCCAGCAGGTCTGGTCCACATCCTTGATAATGGCCGCCAACTGTTGGAGTTGCCATTTGCGCAACTGTGTCAGGGAGGCGCTGCCATTGAGGGCGGCAGGGCTGGTATCGGGCATGAAGCTCAAGGTCAGCAGAGGTTGCTTGAGGTCTTGAGTCAGATTCCACCAGTATTCACGGGCTTTTCGGGCATCATTGATGAGCACCAGGGCCACTGCGGTGAGGACTTGCTTGAGCGCTTGAGCCGTTTGGCGGCGGGCGATCTTAACAAGCTGGAGCGGCATTTGCGCTAAATCAATCGATTGCCCCTCGACTCGCCCGAAGGGTTTATGGCTCAGGAGAGGCTCAGCCAGGCTCACTGGCCGTCCATCAACCCGCAGGGAATAGAGAATCCGCTGCTGTTCGTAGGCCATAGTCTCGAGAAACGACCGAATGGCTGCAAGCGAATGGCGCTGGGGTGGCAAGGAAATGGGCAGGCCGTCCAGCAGGATTTGCGGAGAGGCTCCCGTCGAGGAAGAATTACGTACATCTAAGTGCATGGCATCTTTGCAGTTCCTCCTCATGCACAAATCGTGCCTAACAACTGACGCTTTGGCGGTTTAGACCCGTTCGTGAAACCGGCCAGACCGAGGGGGGCCAATGGGGCGCCTATGGGGCTGATGTGGGTCCAGGGCGGCGGGCGCCCAGTTCGATGGCCTTAACGAAAGCCGCTTCTTCATCTGGTTTCTTAGGTGAATCGCATCGTGCCGCTTCCAAGTTGCGACTTGCCTTGGCCAGCAGTGTCACCTATCCAGGAATTTGACCACCGCTTGGGTCCGGGACTGGACGTGGAGCTTCTCGTAAACGGCGTGCAAATGCGCCCGCACGGTGCTTAAGCTGATCCCTAATTGGTCGGCAATCTCCTTATACAAAAAACCCTTGGCCAAAAGGGCCAGGATTTCTTTCTCGCGTTTGGTGAGTTGCTCCGCCGCGGACCCTGGCCGCTTGATTTGGTGGAAATGATTAACGACCTTGCGCGCGATGGGCATCGACATCGGCGCGCCGCCCGCGTGGACCTGCTCGACAGCCTGGATGAGTTCCACGGGCGGCAGGTTCTTGAGCAAATAGCCGCTGGCCCCGTTGCGCAAGGAGTCGAAAATCAGGTCGCTTTCTTCATAGGTGGTGAGCATCAGGACCTGCGTTTTGGGCAAATGCTCTTTGAGCCGCCGAACGCATTCAATCCCGCTCATGCCGGGCAGGTTGATGTCCATCAGAACCACATCGGGATGTTCGATGGGGATTTGCAGCAAGGCCTCTTCCGCGTTTGGATGAGCGCCGACGCACCGCAAAGCCGCCGAGCGCCCCAGCAATTCGCTGAGGCTCTCGCGCGTCCCTAAATCGTCTTCCACGATGCAAACTCGGATGGCCATTGTTCCGCGCGGCAATTCTGCGGAAGGAAACCTCAGCCTGCAATCGAACAAACGTTCAGGGGCGTTCCGTAACATCAGGTGCCCTCAACCCTGTCCATTTCGACTGCATCCTCACGAAACGGGATCAACGAGCCGGCCGATAAACAGGAGGCTGCCGTCCTACCCTTCTTCCGTGCCTGTCTGCGCCTATCCGGGGCTATCCAAGGTTAGAAAAACTTCTTCCCACGCCTTTGCTAGGTTCACCCGGTGCCGCCGCAAAAATTTTCGATGCTCATAATGCCAACTAAAGGTGGACAAAGATTAATGCCGCCGGAGGATGAGGCGGTGGTCCACGCGCCGGGTCTGGTGATACTCGAGGGGCGGCAGGTTGGTGAGGGTGGGGGATTCGGTTTCATTCAAAATAGCCCTGGCCATCGCCTGCAACGATTGCCAGCGCGGCCAGTCCAGGGGGGGCGAATGGGCAATCTGCCTCAGGAGGCTGCGCCATTCGATAATCACGCGGTCAATGTCGCCCGGCCCCAGGAGGTCGGTTATCCAGGTCTGCTTGGTCAACGGATTTCTGTGGACGGACGCCACCACCTGCTCTGCGCCGGCGCCGTATTTGGGCGGCACCCCGTTTTCGAGGTAACCGGGAATGGATTGCAGTCCGTATTTCCCATGGCAAACGACCGCCAGCCGGCCACCCCAGCGGTTATCCTCGCCGCAAAAGCGGAACCCGGCATCGAGGTTGGCGACATCATAGATGAGTTCGTCCAGCGGGTAGGTCTCATCTTCGAGGGCCGCTGCGATAGCCAGGCCGTCGCCTTGAGAGAAGAAGCTCACGATTTGCCCGCGAAGGGTCGGGGCGCCCTCCACATCGACCAGGCTCAATCTGCGCCATAGCATTGCAGTGCCGGTGGCGGTGGACAATTGCTTGCAAATCGGCACGAGCGAGCATTGCGCGCAATCGCAGGGCAACACTTCCCGCGTTAGCGGATGCCACAAGGCAATGCCGTGGGAATCTACCGGGACGCGCGTGGTCAGTTCGGCGATGCTCACCTGGGCTAAAATCTGATGGCCGTTATTGGTGAACCGGACGAGAGGCGTTTTCTGCTCTGCCAGCCGTTGTTCGACCAGTGGGGCGATTTGTTGCTCCCAAACCGACAGCGCGGCCTGGCGGCCATTCCAATTGGTCAGGCGCCGTATCCATTTGGCAATGAGCACGCGCTCCGCGCCCAGGCGATCGGCCACCGTCAGCGCCCGGCCAAAGATTTTTTCTCGCGGGCCGTCGGAAAGGACACAAAGCGTTCCGACGCCGGCCTTTTCCAGGGCTTGAGGCACGGATAAAACGGGCACAAGCCGAGGGTGTAGCCGAGGAGGCTCGGCATGAGGGGCGTGATGGGCTGTGGGCCGAACGCCATCCGGAGGATGGGTTGAGTCTGGCCAGCCATCGAGAGGAGGTCCGTCGTCTTTTGCTTGCATCCCGAGCAGGTCTTCGTGCGCAAAAATTTCGCGCAACGGCCTGGCCACAAATTCACCCATGGTCTCCCATTGGCCGGCGCTGTTGCGCATTTCGCGGACGCGTTTGCGAACATGCCGGGCGCGCTCGGGGTCCGTGTGCAGGCCGCAAGGGACATTGGGGTGGTGGAGTGATTCCTCGACCCCAAGAACGATGGGTTTTGTCGTGAAGAGCCGTTCCTGGACCCGAACCGCCTCGGCAAAAGGATCGCGGCGCCGATGCGCAGCGGCGGTCATGACACCCAGGAGCGCGCCCCAATCAACTGCGCCGCTGCGGGACAGATGGCCCGGATGCGCGTCGAGCAGCCGCAATTGGTTGGCGGTGATAATGACAAACCCGGTTTCATCCAACCCGCGGCGGCCTGCCCGGCCAAACATCTGCATCATCTCGTCGGGCCGCAACGGCTGCTCGATGGCCTCGCGGCGATAGGAGTCGCCGGCCATGGCAACGCTGCGGAGGGAAAAATTGATGCCAGCCGCCAAGCCCATGGTGGCAACGACGACCCGAAGTTGGCCCGCCTTGGCCAGAGGCTCGATGACCCCCGCGCGCGCGCCGTAGCTCAGGCCGCTATGATGGCAGGCAATCCGGCTTTTTAGGAGCTTTGAGAGATGCTCGCCGAGCAGGACCTTTTGGTCGGTGCTCAATTGGAGCGGATTGGGGATAGGCAATTGCCGTGCGAGGTCGGCGGCCATGGCCTCTGCGGCCTGGCGGCGTGGGGCGAAGATCAAGACCGGCCCGAGGTCTTCAGCGAGGGCCTTGGCGATGAGCCTCGGCCAGTAACCACGGATTTCGGCAGGCACATAGTAACTGAGGTTATGGGCATCCACTTCCTCGAGCGGTACCGGGCGCTGCTCATGCCGAATCAGAACGGCCTTGCGCCCGAGACGTCCAAGCCATTTGACGACGTCCTGGGGATTGGAGACGCTGCCGCTGAGCAGCAACAGTTGCGTTTGAGGCGGGGCCAAGGCGAGCGCCAATTCATAATTCAGGCCGCGGTCTGAATCGCCCAACATCTGGTATTCATCCACCACCAAAAGAGAAGGGCCGTCTCCCTGGATCAAGCGGTTCTTTTGGGTTTCCAGCGTGGCAACCAGCACCGGAGCATCGAGGTTTTCCGCCAAATCCCCGGTCGTAATTCCCACATTCCAACCTCGGGCGCGCCACTCGGCCAGTTTGTCATTCGCAAGGGCCCGAGTAGGGACAGTGTAAATTGCCTGGCCCCGATTTTTGCCTTGGTTCGACCATAGCTCGAAGATGAGGGTTTTGCCGGAGCCGGTGGGGGCCTGGACGACGACGTCATGGCCTTCGCGCAGGGCGCTGACGGCCTGCTGCTGCCACAGGTCGGGAATGGCAACCTGGTTGAGGGCTGCCAGTTCGGCTAAGGGTGAAACAGACATCGCGGGAGGATTGCGGGTAAAAGCGGTTCAATGTAAAAACAGGCCAAAGTTCAATTACGCCGACAGAGGAGCGTTCACATGGCCTGAACATAAGCCATCCAGGCAGAATCGGAAACCTGGAATAGCGTTTTTCCCCTTGACTTTCTTTTGCGATTTCGCCTCCATTAGCGGGTCGCCCGAGTTGAGCATGGATTCGCCTCCTTTAAGTTATTCCTAATTCTTATCACCCTTAAATTCTTATCAGCTTGGCTTAGCGGCTGCTCTTCATCGGGTTGGCCAGGCGAACTTAGGGAAAACTGTCTCATGTGGATTTGATCGACCGGGTCGAGGTCATCCGCGGCCCCGGCTCATCGCTGTATGGGAACAATGCCTTTTTTGCGGTGATCGACGTGATCACGCGACGGGGCCGGGATGTTCATGGGGCAGAGGTCTCCGGGGCTTATGCCAGTTATGATACCTACAGCGGACGCCTGACCTACGGAAACAAGTTTAAGAGCGGGCTCGAACTGGCGCTCTCGGGCACCTACTACGATAGCGGCGGCCATGATACGCTGTTTTATCCGGAGTTCGCCGTTGTCAACAATGGCGTCGCCCAAGATGCTGACGGGACCCGGTTAGGAAGCGGTTTCGCGTCGGTGAGTTATGGGGATTTCACCCTCGAGGGGGCTTACATGGAACGGACCAAACACCTGCCAACAGCCGCTTATGGGGCCGTGTTTAACGATTCGCGTCTTGAGGTGGTCGATGAGCGTCGCGTTCGCATGACCTCGACGATTTTTTACGAAGACATTAACGATTTAATCAACTTCAAGACCGATTCGGCGAGCAATGTCGTTTTCGGCAATGTGGCGGCCGCCACCTCCAAAGGAGGCGAGGTTGAGTTGGACGCAAACTGGGGCGGCGGTTGGCAAGGACGCGTCAGTTACACCTATGCGGACGCGCGCGACTCGGCGACCGACGAGCGGTTGTGGCGGCGGAACTTTTCGACGAGGCTCCGCCCCAAGCCAGGTCCGAGGCGCGTTTCACTATGGATTCAGCTTTCCAGGGGCAAACCTAGGAGCACCTGCTGGAAACCGTGCGCAACGCCCTCTACAACCGCGCGCCGGCTATCGAAATGGCCCCTGCAAATACTCCGGGCATCTCATGACCGCAGCGCCTCGGTCAAATGCGCCGTGTTGGGGGCGCCTGTGGCCTCTTGGCGTTCGACCCCCTCGAAGTCGCCGCGCAGGAGCTTCAGAGCATAGCGTTCCTGCTCAATTTCGAGTCGAGTCCGCACACCGAGTCTGCGGAGAATCGGCACTGGCGGGCACCATCCCTGGATAGCGTGCTGCAGCAAAAACCCCGAGACGATGAAGGGCAAGAGGAACCAGCGCCGGCTGCGGGTTGCGCCCAGGAGCATGCCCAATAATGCCAAAGACGCAGCGTTGGTTTCCAACACACGTTCAATATCCCACTCGCGGTCCAACTCGGCTATTCGTTCCGAAATCGCCTGTTCATCTTGATACGAGTAAAAGCGCAGCCGCCGTTCCATTTCGATGTCCAGCTTCCGGTTTAGCGCCTCGCAAGTCTGAGCCCGGACACGGTCCTCCTTGGGCGCCGAGGAATCGCTCATAAGCTTTAAAGCCATATTGTCTCCTCTTTATTCAATACTTTTCGTTGAAACTCAATGTTACGGCAGACCGCTTTTGCCGCTGGTGCCATAATCGGACCGGGGTTTGATTTTGGGCCCCTTAATTTCGCCGCGCCAGCCGCCCGTGGCCGTCGTGCGGTGCTGAATAAAATCGCGAAAGCGGTTCAGATCGCCTTCGACTCGACGCGAGAGCAGGCCGAGGGAATCGCCCACGTTCTCGGCGGCGCCTTCGGGTTGGTAGTTCATTTGCAGGGTGACCAGAGTGTGCTGGTGGTCTTTAGGGCGGAAATTCACAGTGCCTGCGTTCGGGGCGCCAGTGAGGCTGCGCCAGGCAATGCGTTGATCGGGGACCTGCTCGACAATCTCCGCATCCCATTCCCTTTTCTTTCCAGCGACATTCGCGACCCAATGCAGGTGCTTCTCGTCAATTTGTCTCACCGCTTCGACCCCCTCCATAAAAGCCGGAAAAGTCTCAAACTGCGTCCATTGATTATAAACCTCATTTAGGGGGGCCTTGATTTCGATGGTCTTCTCGATTGTTTTCATAAAACTCCTCTCATTTCAACTTAAGCCCGGCGCCGGATCAAACTATGGGGTTTTGACCCAGCGGATTGTTGCAACGTGCGAGAAAGGCGGATGGAAGAAGACGCCTATTTTCCGGGGGACGAGGAGTTTTCGCTCATCCAGCCTTTGCGCAAGGCGTAATGAACCATATCGGTCCGGCTGTGCAAACCGAGCTTCTCGGTAATACGGAGTTTGTAAGTTTCGACGGTTTTGACGCTCAGGCCCAACTCGCCGGCTATTTCCTTGTTGCTGTAACCCCAGGCCAGGCGCAGCAGCACTTCTCTTTCACGCTCGCTCAGGGCCGCTCCGGCCGAATCACGGCCCGGATTCGCCCCGCCGATTTGCTTGGCCAAAGCTTTAGCCGCCAGTGTCGGTTCAAAGTGCACGCCGCCCTTGGCAACAGTGCCGATTGCCTGGATCAACTCCTCGCCAGCCGAGCGTTTGAGCACATATCCCACTGCCCCGGCTTTGCACAACTCGGTCAAGTAGCTCTCGTCTTCGTGGGCCGTCAGGGCAATGATTTTCAGCTCGGGTAATTCCGCCTTGAGTCGTTCGGTGACCTGGAGTCCATTGAGTTCGGGCATCGACAGGTCCATCACCATCACGTCGGGCTTAAGCTGGCGCGCCCGGTCCAGCGCCTCGCGCCCGTTGGCGGCCTCGCCGATGACGTGCATGTCGTGTTGGCTGTCGATGAGTAAGCGCAACCCATCCCGCAGCATCTGGTGGTCGTCTGCCAGGACGATGCGCAATTTCCGGGTTTTCATCGCGGTGCCATGCTCTAATTTCGTTTGTGCCGTGGTTCAGCCTGCGGACGCCTCGTCCAGCGGGATGCGGGCGAAGAGGGTGGCCCCAGTGCCTGGGGCCGACTCAATCTCAAATGACCCTCCCAGAAGTTTAAGCCGCTCTTGCATGCCCAAAAGCCCGAGCTTTCCCCGCGCTGCAGGCGCGCGCATCAAGGCTTCGCAATCAAATCCCAAGCCATCATCTTCAAGGATGAGCGACACACCGGACGCTCGCCGCTCGAGCAAGACGCTGACCCGCTTTGCCTCTGCATGCCGCAACACGTTGGTGAGGGCTTCCTGCGCCACCCGGTATAGAGTGGTCTCAAATTCAGGAGGCAACCGGCAGCCTTCCAAGCCGGCGCTGTGAAAATCAATTGGGATTTCGCTGGCCTCGGACCATTCGGTGGCATAGCGTCGCAAAGCCAATTCCAGGCCGAGATCGTCCAGAGCGGGAGGCCGCAATTCCCAGGCGAGCCGATGAATATCGCGCATCAGGCCCCGGGCGAGTCCTTCGAGCTTACTGATGCTTTCTTGGACGGCGCCAGAGAAGGGACCTTGTTTGCGGAGGATTTGAAGGCCCAGCTTGAGGGCAGTCAGGTCCTGGCCTAGCCGGTCGTGCAGTTCCCGCGAGATGCGCCCGCGCTCGGTCTCCTGGGCTTGTGATAGGCGGCGCAAAACCTGCCGGTGGCCTTTTTCGGCCCGCTGCCGCTGGAGGATTTCGGCTTGGAGTGCCTGGTTGGCTTGGGACAATTGAGCTGTGCGCTGCTGCACCCGCTCTTCCAACTGATCCTTTTCGCGTTGCAGGGCCGCTTCGGCCTGTTTCAGGGCCTCTTCGGCTCGTTTGCGCTCGATGGCATATCGAATCGAGCGGGCGGTCTGCCGCCCGTAGGCCTGGCCTTTGATGAGGTATTCCTGCACCCCGCCCTTGACGGCCTCCAACCCTACGGCCTCGTCTTCCACGGAAGTCAAAACAACAATCGGCACTTGGGGCGCCGCGGCGCGCGCCCGGAGGAAGGTATCCGAGCCGGCGCTGTCGGGCAGCGATAAATCCAGCATCAGCAGGTCGAAGGAGCGGGAGCAGAGCTGTTTGATGCCTTCGGCGAGGGTCTCGGCATGGGTAAAGTGAAAGTTGCCCAATTCATTTTGCATAAGGCTCTCCTGCAAAAGCACCGCATCCGACGGGCTGTCTTCGACCAGCAGGATTCTTAACGCGCCGCTTTTCATCTACCCGGGAACTCTCGATTGCGGTTCTTGCTCCATTACAATGACAATTTATCCCGTGATCGGCGTCAAACAAGACCGCCAGATGCCCAGGGAACGCCACTCAACGCCGGCTCTCAATCGCCACACTTTGGGAGAGGGGCGCCTTGGGCGGCAGGGTAACGACAAACAACCAAAACGACTCAATCGAACGAATCACTTTCAGGAACTGACCAAAATCCACCGGCTTGGTAATGTAACAATTGGCGTGCAGGTTATAGGCCCGCAGGACATCCTGTTCAGCCCGGGAGGTGGTTAAGACGACCACGGGAATGTTCTTGAGAGTTTCGTTGCCTTTGATTTCGGCCAGGACCTGGCGCCCATCTTTGCGTGGCAAATTCAAATCGAGCATGATCAGGTCCGGGCGCGGCTCGTCGGCATAGCCACCCCGCCGATGAAGGAAATCCATCGCCTCGACACCGTCCTCGACGATGCTGAGGTGATTGCGGACCTTGGCTTCGCGGAGGGCTTCGATGGTTAGCTCCGTATCGCTTGGGCTATCCTCAACCAGGAGAATCTCCACCACGTCACCTTCTAATTTGTTCATAAGGGGTCTTCAGTTTTTACAGAAAGTTCGGGAATCGAGAAATAAAAAGTGGCGCCCTGGCCCGGCTGGGATTCCACCCAAATACTGCCGCCGTGGCATTCTGCTATCCGCTTGCAGATGGCCAGGCCGATGCCGGTTCCCGGATAGGTCTTGCGCGTGTGCAGACGCTGGAAAATCTGAAAGATACGCTCAAAGTACTGGGGTTCGATGCCAATGCCATTGTCTCGCACCGAAATGAGCCACCCATTTTCCCGGCGCTCGGCCCCGATTTGGATTTGAGGTGGGCGCTCGCTGCGGAATTTGATGGCGTTGCCGATGAGGTTCTGGAAGAGCTGGGTGATGCGGCTGGGGTCCACCACCAGCGATGGCAGCGGCTCGCGCTCGATGGCCGCCTTGCTCGTCTCGATACCGGTCTGGAGGTTGCGCAACGCCTCGTCCAGCAGCAGGTTGAGGTCGGCCATCGCAAAGGCGGTTCCGTGCGTGCCTACCCGCGAGAAGGCCAGCAAGTCCATTATCAACCGTTCCATCCGCGCGGCCCCATCGGAGGCCCCCACGATGTATTCCTTGGCTTTGGCATCCACCTCTTCAGGAAAGCGCCGTTCCAGGAGCTTGACATAACCGCCCACCGCCCGGAGCGGTTCCTGCAGGTCGTGCGAGGCGACATAGGCGAACTGCTCGAGGTCGCGATTTGAGCGTTCCAATTCACGCGCAGTCTGCTGGAGCGATTGTTGAGCCCGCTCGCGCTCGATAATCTCAACCTGCAGCCGGGCGTTGGCGCTCTCCAGTTCCGCTGTGCGCAACTGGACCAGTTCTTCAAGGCGATCGCGGTATTTCGTCAACTCCGCTTCGGCGGTGAAGCGGTGGAGCGCCTCGGTAATGAGCGGCGCCATCGATTCGATGAACTCGATCTTGTCTCGAGGGAGTCGGTCCGGGCGCCGATCTGCCATGTGAATAGCCCCCAGGACCTTGCCATGGTAACCCAGTGGGATAACCGCAATCGAGGCGAATCCGAATTTCTGGCAATTGCCTCGATACCAATCCCGCTGGGCCGAGGTCAATTGATCCATGAAAGCAAAAGTATCGCCGCATTGGAAGGAGCCCGACGGGGTCTTCAAAACCTGGTCCGACTCGGCGGCCTGTCCGGAAATCGCGCGGACACAAATGCAGTTATCTCTTTCGAGAGACAGACGGCTTTCCAGTTGGAGGAAACCCGCGTCGAACCCGCTCCAGGATTCGTAAGGGATTTCCTGGCGCTCGTCCAGGAGCCGAATGCCCAGGGCCTGGCAGCCCGTCCACTGGCGGATGATTTGCACGACCGAATCGAGATACTCGCGGGCGGAGGTTTTTTGGGCAAACAGGCCCAGCAAGGCGCTGGTCAACTCGCGCCGGCGCTCGGCCTCCTTTTGCTCCGTGATGTCCGTGCAGGTGCCGACCCATTCGCGGATTCTCCCGTCTCGCTCCGACACCGGGGCCCCGCGGACCGCCATGAGCCGGTACTGCCCGTCCTGGCGCCGCATGCGGTACTCGATTTCATACAGGACACGCGAGGCAACGGCCTGCGACCAGACCAAGCGCGTCCTCTCGCGGTCTTCGGGGTGCACAGCCTCAATCCATCCCCAGCCTTGGTATTGCTCACGGCTTTGGCCTGTGAATCCCTGCCAGGTCGGCAATTCCTCGACCACTTCGCCTTGCACATTGGTAGCCCACACAATCTGGGCCGTGGCCGTTACCAGGGAACGATAGCGCGCCTCGCTCTCTTCGAGGCTCTTCTCCATCCGTTTGCGCATGGTGACGTCCCTCAGCGAGAACACCAGGAAATCCACCTTGCCCCGCGCGTCCAGCACCGGCACCAGCGTCCAGTCCCAATAGGTCACCCCCCAATCGGGGTGGTCAGGAAAAACAAAGGGCTTGGCTGTCACCTGATAGGCCGTTTTGGTGCGCACCACGTTTTCGAAGATCGCCTGATTCTCTTTATCGGGATAAAACTCGAAATGATTGCACCCGGGAAATTCCGAGACATCCCGTTTGCATGCCTGGGCGTACACCTCGTTGACACGAATAAAATTGAAATCCTTGTCCAGGAACACCAGGCAATCGAGCGAATGGTCGAAAAAGGCCTCGAGGAAGCGCGCCTTCTGCCGCGCAGCAGAGGAGCCAACGGCTGTGCTTCGGGCTTTTTGCCGGGCGCGGTTTGGCGCGGTTCGTTTTCGGGTGAATGTTTTTTTAGCGTACATGCGCATTTGGCGCCCATTCGTGGCACGGGCCAGCCGGCCCCTTACGCCAGCCAGCTACCCCTCCCAATTCCTGCAATAAAGCCATGCTGTCCAAAGCAAAATCCAAGTTCACCATCTCAGCACGATTTATAGGAAAATGGAGCCAGGATGTCAATTGAAATTCATGGCCCCTATTATCGGCATTTTGAACGGTCTTTTTATTTAATCGACCGCTGACCCAGGGCGCGCAGCGTCTTGGGACTGCGGTAGTCCTCTACCGCTTTTGGATGTCCTCCCGTTTCTCCATGCCCCCCAAATTCAATCCCGATGAAGGCGATAGCGACAATTCAACGCAAGACGCGGCCCAAAAGCGCCAGAGCGCTGGCGCAGTCCACGACGCGTGGCGCGGACCGGCGCCAAACGCCGTGCGGCGCTGTTGACGCCGATGCACCCTTCATGCCATCATAGACAGGCGCTCCCCCGGTTGAAAGCAACAGCAGGTTGCGGATTAAAACCGGTTGGCAAAATCCTATGAAAGTGAATCTAATCCTCATTTGTTGCTTTCTCGCTTTATTCGACGCCTCAGCGGCTCTACGCGCCGGTGTTGCGGTCCGGCAGGTAACACCCGACCCGCTGCTGCCTGTCATTGGAGGTATTGGTTCGGGCCAGCCGGTCACACGCAAAGAAGGGGAGTTGACCGTTCGTGCACTGGTTGTCGAGGAAGGCGCCAATCGTGTGGCGATTGTCAGCGCCGATTTTCTTGGGTTCCCATCGGTGCTGGGTAACAAAGTGCGCGCCGCCGTGCCGGAAATCCCTCCTTCGAACATCCTGATTGGCGCAACACACACCCACAGCGCGCCGGATTGTTACGGGTTTCCAGACGAAATGGGCGGCACGTCGAGCGATCCGAAATACCTGGCGAGTGTCTGCCGGAAGATGGCGGAAGCGATACACGAAGCGCTCGCGGGCCTTCAACCCGTCAAGCTGCGTGTGGCCACGGGCGAAGCCAGGGGCAAGATCGCTTATAATTATTACGCGGAGCAGTTGTATGACCCGCGCTGTAACGTGATGCAGTTTCTGAGCCTCTCCGGCCAGCCCCTGGCCACCCTGGTCAACTATGCCATTCATCCCGAGGTTCTGGGCGACCATGCCGGGGTATGCAGCCCGGACCTCATCGGGCCCCTTTACGAGCGCATCGAGCAGCATGGCGGTGGAACTGGCATTTTCATGAATAGCGCCCAAGGCGGGATGGTCACTGCCGACAACCGCCTTGCCGGTGGAGGGGAAGCCCGGACCTGGCCGGAGTGCCAGCGCATTGGCAACCTGCTGGCGGACCAGGCCTTGCTCATCATCCGTGATGCACCGGTCCAAAGCTCGCCGGAGCTGTTCTGTGCCGCCCGAATGGTCTCGTTTCCAGTGGACTCGCCCCTGATGCGGGCGCTGATGAGCCGGATGCCGGGATTTGATTCGAGCGGAGCAGCGAGCGTGAAGGTGCAACTGAATCTGGTGAACCTGGGGACAGCCCAAATCCTTACAATTCCCGGCGAGGCGCTGCCGAATATTGGTTACTATCTCAAACGAAAAATGCGGGGCCAAAACGACTTCCTTTTCGGCCTTACCAATGACGCCTACGGCTATATTCTCACAAAGGAGGATTTCGACAGCTTCAAACGCTATGCCTATGTGACGCGCACCAGTCTGGGTGAACGCACCTGCGAAGTTCTCGAACAGGCAGCGCTCGAACTGGTCAATAGCTCTCCTGTTCCGGGCCGCGCCGAGTGACAAAAGCCATAATTCAGTTGACAAATGGGCTGCTCGTGGCAAGATTGGCGCGTTAACCCAAACGTGGACGGTCTAGCATGTACATCAACACATGTCGGCTCTATATGAAAAGTCAACCTACCCACCGCCGCCAGCAGCTTGTTTCTTTGCTCTCTATTGTCACTGCTCTTGCCTTGCCATTGGGGGCCAAAGGTCAATCCGACAATTTTGATTCGGGCGCCTTAAGCGCTCGCTGGACGAAGTATTACGCGGACCCGTCTCTTGTAACCTTCTCGTTCCCCACCGTTGGAAGTGGCAAGGGACTGCGGATTCAAACCTACCCATTCGCCGCTGCAGGAGTGCCCGCGGTGGCTGCTGTCGCTCCGACCAATGTCTATAGCGACTTTTACGTGGCAGTGGACCTGGTTAATTGGGTCGTCGAGGATCAGGCGGTGGTTTTGTTTGCGCGTTTTACGCCGGGCGGCAGTTTTGGGCTGGATGGAGGCGCGGGGATGATTCTCAACTATGACGCCGCGCAGGCGGGGGAGAATGCGGGAAACAGGCACGGGGGTGAATTTCAAATCAACATCGTTAACCCTGGGTTCAGCGCCACTACGATTGCCAAATGCGAAATGACCCTGGTGCCAGGGAACTCTTACCGCTTCATCTTTCAGGGGGTCGGCACGCTGTACACCGCTCAGGTTTATGATATGGAGGACCTGACCGCGCCTTTGGCTACACTGCAGAATTACGATGCGACTTACAGCTCCGGCATCAGCGGCATTCTTTCTTACAGCCGGAATGGCACCACCGGCACCTCTGATGTGACGGTGGACAACTACTACGCAGCGGCAAGCGATCCGAACACAGCCACCCTCCCGGCAATACCGCATTCGATTCCCGGCACACCGGTCGTGAAGACCCGCTTCATGCCCGCCGGGCGCTGGCAGAATTTTCACAACCCCAACTCAGGCATCAGCTTCACAGCCAGCACGTTTACGACGGGCCTGATCAAGGCTAATGCCACAAAGCTGTACCTCAATGGAGTGGATTCCTCGGCGGCGTTGGCGCCGCTCCCGGCGAACGGTTCGACGGTCAGCTTCAGCGCGGGCCCCGGAACGCTGGTGTCCAACGCAGTCTATAGCGCCCAAATTGTTGTGCAGAGCACCGACGTGCCGCCGCTCATTTCCACCAATACTTTTTGGTTCGATACATTCAGCGATGGCTATGTGTCCAGCGAGCCTGTAAAGACGATCGAATGTGAGGACTACAATTATTCGAACGGGGTGTTCCAGCTTGATCCCATCCCGGTTTCCGGCAATCCGACCAACGGTAATCCTGTTCTGATCGGGGATAATGGCCAAGGGTACTTTGACCCTAATGACGGTGGCTTCTCGACGATGGCCAGCCAGGGGGTGGATATTTTCACCCCGAATCAACTTGGCCCCAGCACAGGATGGGATGATTACCGCCAGAATGACGGCGTCATGACCGGCGAAGGAATCCGCGATGAGTTTAACAGCTTATGGCCTGACGGGACTCCTTTTGCGGGTTTTTTGTCAGATGGCAACAGCACGCCCAGCGGACCGGGGTGGAACACCAATGTGACTTCGGAGACGTATGATCGTCCGAACGATAACACCCGGCAAAAGTACCTCGATGCCGGTCTGGCTGAATACCTGGTGATTCGCACTCACGCGGGCGATTGGCAAAATTACACGCGAGTGTTCAATTCGAGTTCGAGCAATTACTTCGCGTTTCTGCGCGTCGGTTCCTGGGGCGCCACAACCAACTTGCTCAGCCTGGTAACGAGCGACCCGGCGCAAGCTAACCAGACAACACTGAACCTCGGCGCCTTTAATATCCCCAACCAAATACGCAAATCCAATTTCAGGTATATCCCCCTGTTGGACACCAACGGCCTGGGCGCAATTCTGAATCTGTCGGGCGCCAACACGCTTCGCTTGACGAAGTTGGGCGATTCCAGCGTTCAATCGGATGATCGGCTCGAGGTGCGCAATTATCTGCTGCTCGTGCCAGCTCAAATTACGGTCCAATCCTCTTCGCTGGCCGCAGGACCTTACGCCAATGATGCCACGGCGACGGTCAACGTTGGCGCGCGGACAATTACCATTCCCATGGCTGGGGCGGCCCGGTTTTATCGCCTGGGCGCCATTGTGCCGGTGAGAATCGCCAGGATATCCGCCGCCGGCGGGATGGTGACCCTGAAATACTAATCCAAGAGGCCCTTGCTACGGTTTCTGATTCTCCAAGCCGGGTGAGTTTCTAATGGCGAGTCCTCTTACTGCCTCAAATTGGGCAGCAGAAACCCCGTCCGCCACCTGCGCGCTCAAGTCGTCAATAGTCACTCCTTCGGCATCGATGCAGGCGATGGCAGGGCGCTCATCCTGGTTTTCAAAAGCCAAGTGGACATCGGCGATTTCCAGGTCGTGGACGTGCCGCGCGTAAATTCCGTAGGACGGCAAGACCCCAAGACTTCTGGGCTCCGGATAACCGGCCCCCAACTCCTTTGGATGGCGGGCAGCGTCTTGCCTGGTCCCGCCTCCCTTGCTGGTGAGCCGGATGTCTTGCAGCCGCACGCCTTCGACCGGCAGGTCCGGCAAACCCATAATCTGGATGCCGCTCATTTTGCCGACTCCATCGGCGATGACGTTCGAGATCAAAATGCTTTTAGCGCGGCTGGTTGTTGCGGCGCCCGGGGTGCGATTGCGTTTTCCCGTGGTGATATAAATCGCATAGTCGGGCACATCCATCATCGTGATATTATTGATTGTGATGTTCTCCATAACGCCTCCATCCACCTCTTCAAGGGCCAGGCCACGGCAACTGCGAAACGCGCAGTTGGCCACGGTGCAATTGCGGAAGCCCCCGCTGGATTCTGTGCCGAATTTAATGCGGCCATTATGATTCTTGCTGGGCTTGAACGTGCCGTCCAACAGGGTGCCCTCCTCGAAGCCGCAGACCTGGCAGTTCACGATGGTGAGATTCTCGGTCAGACGCGTCTCGCCCAGGGCATAGGTGCTTTTAGGGCAGAGGCCGTCATCATTTGGCGAATTGATGCGGCAGTTGGAAACCATCGTGTTGCGGCAACAATCAATATCGATGCCGTCGCGGTCCGTATCCGTCGTGACGTTGTCCACTGTCAGGTTATCGCATCCCGTCACGAGAATCGCGAAATGGCCTCCATGATAAATGGTCACATCACGAATGAGGACATTTCTGCACAACTTGAGGGCGATGGCTTTGTTGCCCAGGCGGATGGGCGGCGCGGGGTTTGTGACTGGCGGATTGAATTTGTTGAAACCGACCATGCGGTCCAGAACGCCGTCACTGCGAACCAGCCCGCCGCCATTAATCAGACCGTGGCCGGTGATGAAAACGTTGGTGAGATTCTCGCCCCAGATGAGGCTGTTGTGGAAATAACAGTGACCTCCATCCTGATAGCCACCTAGCGCGTAGGGCTCGGTTTCGTCATAGGCATTCATGTTTTGCGGCGCGCCGAGAAGGGTTGCGCCGGCGTCGATGACCAGATGAACATTGCTGCGCAGATGAATCGAGCCGCTCAAATAAGTGCCCGCCGGGACTAAAACCGTTCCGCCGCCGGCGGCTGAGCAGGCCTCGATGGCCTGATTTATGGCCGGGTTGTCCAGGGTTTTACCGTCACCGGCGGCGTCGTAATCGCGGACATTGAACAACCCGCTGGCGCCCGTGGCGGCCCGGACATTCGAGGTCCCGCTATACCAGAGGGCCAGGGCCGCAAAGAAAAGAGAGAGGACCCGCCAAGGCATGGTGTCCTTTGCGGAAAGAGCCTTTGAAAAGCGCCAGTAAAACATCAGGGTCAGGATTGCTGTTCGGGAAGAATCTCGATGCCGCTGATCTTCGCGTTGCGATCCGGGCTGGCGTCCGGAGAGAAAATTCGGATAACGATGTTGTCCTGGCTATTGGGATGAATCCCGTCGAACTCTTTGACGACGGCTTTATTCATGCCGCCGGCGGCAGAAAAAATGTCGAAATTGGTAAGGACCGGCTGGCCGTTGATCTGGATATCCTCAATGCGCCGTCCCGCGCCGTCATCAAACACCTCGGCGAAGTGCAGGCGCACGCGGTAATGGCCGCCTTGGGGAACGGAGAACGAATAGCTGAAATCCTGGCCGTAGCGCTCGGTTTGATACACTGCAGCCGGGGCGGCGTTGGGGACGCTGGTATCAATGGCTGAGCGGCTGGCGTTAACGGCCCCGTCCACCATGTTCGGGTCGGGCAAGAAATCGCCGGCCGGTTCATCGCTGCCGCAAATAACCCGGATGGGCAGCTTCAGGGCGACCGGTTTGTCCGAAGCGGGAGGAGGCAGTTCAGGGTATTTGAATCCGGCGGGCATGGTCGCCGGCGGCCGGTTTTCAGGCGCGCTGCCCCAAGTGGTATTGGGTTGCGAGCCCATCACCAGCCGCAGGGTCCCGCCGGAAGTGATTTGCTGGTGACTGAGCCAAGCCTTTTCGAGCGGCTGGCCATTGAACGAGGCGGACTGGATGTAAATATTCTCAGGCGAGTTGTTGAGGGCAATGACCTCGAGTTTTTTGCCATGGTACTTCTGGCGGTCGAGGCGCAACACGGCCTTCGAAACCGCCGGACTGCCGATGACGTAAATGCCGCTATCCGGGTTGACGGGATAAAAGCCCAGGGCGCTGAAGACGTACCAGGCGGCCATCTGCCCGCAATCGACATTGCCGCATTGGCCGGCAGGGGTGTCATTGTACATCTGGGCCATCACCTGGCGGACGTGTTGTTGGGTTTTGTAGGGAGCGCCGGCATAATTATAAAGATACGCCACGTGATGGCACTGCTCGTCTCCTTGTGAGTACTGCCCGATCAGGCCGCTGATGTCCGGGATCGTGGTTTGTATGGTGGAGTTGGCCGCAAACAAGGCGTCGAGCTTCTTGATAAATCCCTCGTCACCCCAGTACAGCGAGATAAGCCCAGGCAAATCCTGCTGGACGCAAAAGGCATACTGCCAGGCATCGGCCTCGGTGTATTCGTCACCGACCAGGGCATTGTCGATGAAGGGCGAGCGCCAGGCGCCATCGGCTTTGCGGCCACGGAAGAATTGCGTCGTGCGGTCGAAGAGATTGCGATAGTTGGCTGCGCGGGAGTAGAACAGGCGGGCATCGTCGGAATGACCGAGGGCCTCGGCCATTCGGGCCAGGCACCAGTCGTCGAAGGCGTATTCGAGGGTGCGCGAGGTCGCCTGCTCGCCGGACTTCGAGGCTACATAGCCGAGTTCCTTGTAAGATTTCAGCCCGTTGCGGTCCTGGGTAGCGGTGTCGCGCATGGCCTGGTAGGCCTCTTCGGGGTCGCATCCTCTGAATCCTTTGAAATAGGCATCAACGATGACCGGCACGGAATGGTAGCCGATCATGCACCAGGTTTCATTGGCCCACAGTGGCCAGATGGGTGTGGTGTGCAACCCGGACTCGTGGTATTCGGCAAGCATCGACTTGATCAGGTCGTCCACTCGGCGCGGTTGCAGCAGCGTCAATAGGGGATGCTCGGCGCGATAGGTATCCCACAACGAGAAGGTGGTGTAGTTCTGGAATCCGGGCGAGGAGTGGTTTTTGTGGTCCATGCCGCGGTAGGTTCCATCGATATCATTAAAAAGTACAGGCGCCTGGCAAGCGAGGTACACGTTCGCGTAAAACGTGGCGCGGATGTGCGGATCAAACGACTCCACCTCGACGGTGTTGAACAAGTCCTTCCATTGGCGAACTGCCGCGGCGCGCGTCTTATTGAAATCCCAGCCGGGGATTTCGCCTGCCAGGTTCTTGCGCGCGCCCTCGATGCCGGTGCCCGAGATGCCCACCTTGATCAGCAGGACCTCATTTTCTGATGTTTTGTAATTGAAATAGGCCTTCAGATCGCGGCCATGGGCCGCGCGTTCTCCCGCACCCAGCTTTTGGCCGTTTTGCTCGATACCATACGAGGCGAATGGCCTTGAGAACTCCATGACAAAATAAACTGCGCGGCGCCCGCCCCAGCCTTCCGAAATGCGCGAACCGATGACCGTGTTATCTCCCTCGATGGCGAGAGTCGTTTCGACTGCCCGGCTGTCCACTCCATGCACCAGGTCCAAAATGATGTGGGCCTGGTCCGAGGCGGGAAAGGTGTACTTGTGAAAGCCGCAACGGGCCGTGGCCGTCAGTTCCGCGGTGACTTTGGGGTCATCGAGGAACACCCGATAATACCCGGGTGTGACCACCTCGTTGGAATGGGAAAAGCTTGAAACATACCCGTGCCCCGGTGAACCGGCGTTCAGGAAGAGTTCGCCCACCGTTGGCGTGACCAGCACGTCGCCCAGGCAACCAACGCCCGTGCCGGCTAAATGCGTGTGGCTGAAACCGAGGATGGCTGAATCGGAGTAATGGTAACCGGAGGCGCCATCCCAGCCGCGCAAGGGGGTGTCGGGGCTAAGCTGCACCATCCCGAAAGGGACGATGGCGCCCGGATAGGCATGGCCGTGCTCGGCGGTGCCCACCAGTGGCAAGGGCATCTCGGTCGGGTCAGGAAGCGCATGAGCCGATTGGAGCAACAGCAGGGAACTGGCGAAAGAAGTCAAAACGAGATTCGATTTCATACAAAGCATGAATAAGCTCCTTTCAACTATTGGGCAGAGAGGATTATCGGGCAAGCCAAAAATCCTCTTCCACGTCGCCTAAAAGAATATCTGCGGTCCATATCCCTTTCCTTTGCGTTCTGTGAGTTTCTTTTGCGGCAGTCGTCTTGAAAGCTACAAGGGAGTCGTCTTTGTTTTACTTTCTACTAAGCAAAAGGGCTGCGAAACAGGCCGAACGAGCGGTGCAAGAGCTCAATCGTGACATGAAGTCGCAACAGGAGCAGAAAGACACGCTCTTGAACGATGGAAAACAAGAGCAACTCAAGGCGCTGCTTAAGGCGCGCGAGGAACTGGCTCGCGAACTTAAGAAACTTGGGACGCCTGGCCACCTTCTGCGGCGATCTGCCTGCCGCCATGCGGGCTTTCTGTCAGCGCCCCACCGGGTTCGCGACCAACCTGAATCGGTGAGCACTGGACCCGCAACAGAGCAAAATCGAGATGCTGCGGATCACCCGCGAGGTCGATGCAGCCGACTGGCTCACCCGCGACGGCTCGCTGGAAAATGCCCCACGCCCGCCAGAAACTTTCATTGGCCCGATGAAGATCGGGATTCACTGGAAACAAGCTATTGACCTTGACCTCTATGCCACTGCTCGATCCGGCGCGGAAACGTTATTCTTTCAACACACCCGTTCGCCCGAGGGCTATTACTACAAAGACCATCGCTCCTCGCCCGGGCGTGAGTATGAGTTCATCGAATTCGAGGCGCCAGCCGATTGCCGAAAGGTCGTGGCGTTCGTCAATTCTTATAAAGGCTCCTGCCCGGGTGGACCGAACGGCGAAGTGCGCATCGAGTTCGCGGGCAGGATTTATAGCGGTTCGTTTGTTATCAGCGCCCCGGAAGGCAATGGCGGACGCGCAGGAAAATCCCAGGTGGATTTTGGACGCGAATCCCGGCGCAGGGTATCCTCAAAATAGCCCCTTCCACGGCGGACTTAAAATCCAAAGCTCTGGTCTTTTAACGGTGTTATTAAGGCTGGCTCTGGCCGTGTTGAGAGGGCTGATTGTTCTGGCTGGCAGGGGAGCCCTGGTTCTGATTTTGGTTTGGTTCACCAGGCTGATAATTATAGCGGCCAGTGGGCGCGGGGGCCGGAACGACCGAGATAGCGTTTTCGACCCGGCGGACGCCCGGCACCTGCTGCGCGAGGCGTTGGGCCTCCTGTTTTTGCCCGTCGTTATTGACGAAGCCGCTCAACTGAACGATGCCGTCATAGGTCTTCACATCGACCTGGTTGTACTTATATACCGGTTGATCGGCGAGGTCCGCTTTCAGGATGGAAGTGATGCGATCATCGTTGATGACCTGGCCTTCACTGCGTCCATTAGCTTGAGAGTGCATGGTGCTGCAGCCAGTGAGAACGAGCGCTGCCCCTAAACTGCTAATCAAGACTGCCTGTTTGAATTTGAACATTTGCATAAAGAATAATTGTTAAACAAACCTTTACATCAAGGCTGCGCGGCTGCCATGGGGTGTTTTGCTGCTTCGCGATTTAATTATTCAAATGCGTTCTACTGTCCCAAAAGAGCGAATGGGCCGCCCACATCGCCGCCCACAGGCAAACGCGGATAAGCCTTGAGGGAGAATGTGAACGCCACCGTATAATCCTTTGGGCCGATGACGTTGTCAGTCAGGATAAAGGAGAGCGCAGCCGTCCAACTCCGCAGGTCGCGATAAACCGTATAGGACTGCTGCTGGAGACTGCCGGTGCGCGCTTCGAAGTAATGAGACATCCGAAAGCCCCAATTCTCATTCAGGCGATAATCGATCGTGCTGGTAAAAACGTTGTTGCCCGCGCCCAGGGCTATGGGCGAAGGGCTAAAATCGTCGCGGAGATAGTATTGGCCCAAGCGCCAGCTCCAGACGGTGCTAGGTTGGATAGTGACGGTTGTGTAGGACATGCGCCAGAACCGGTCGTTGAGGTCATAGCGAAGCAGCGATTCCAGCGTCAGCCACGAGCGCGGTTTAAACGTCAGGTCTGAATAGAGATCGGCGAACGTAGTTTGTCCCGGCAGAGGTTTAAGCCGCCAATCGGTATAGAGGTTCCAATCGACCAGGTTGACCACCTGCCCGGCCCGTTTGGTTTGCAACTTATTGTGCAGCCCCCACCGGATGACGTTCTGGCTGTCAATTGAATCAATCGCGTTGTAATCGGGGTATTCAATCGGCAACAACCGAAGACTGGGCAGTTCGTAATCGAATTGCGGCAGTTGAGTCGGGGGAACGCTGGGCGCGGGCACAAAAACATAATCCGCCGAGGGTTCGATGATATGCCGCAGGCCATCCACTTCGAAGAGGTCGTCCTTCACCCCCGGCCAGAGGCGCGATGCCTTGAACGAGACCTCAGCCCCGGTATTGAAAACGCCCCGAAGCTCTTCATCGGTCGTTGCCCCCGGACCGGAGGCCTCGCCATAATAAGTGAGCCGGCCACCGACGCGCGGGGCCACGTTCAGCCATCCGAAAAAGGTTTCTGGAAGGGTAACCTGGTGGTACGTATCGGCCCGGGTCGCCGCATAGTCCAATCCGGGAGGCGGGCCGAGAATGCCGGCATTTTGAGCGAAGAGCTGCTGATAATAGCCGACCGAACTCTGGCTTTCATAATAGAAGGGCGTATCGCCTAGCTCTTGGCGGTATCCGGTCAACCTCACATCGGGCAGACGCTCGACGGTTTGCAGAAACGTATTCAGGCGCGGCTGGACATACGCATCGACGCTGAAATTGTTCCAGAATTTGTTGGCCTCGAAATACGAGTCCGGTTGCGGGTCCAGGAG
Organism: Verrucomicrobiia bacterium; assembly: GCA_035946615.1. Lineage (NCBI taxonomy): Bacteria > Pseudomonadati > Verrucomicrobiota > Verrucomicrobiia > Verrucomicrobiia bacterium. The sequence continues at coordinate 12,642 of DASYZB010000047.1, read as the reverse complement.
GTATTCGCCAGGGAAAAAGTCGCGCACGACGGCCAGGTCGTCCTCGTAACGGAAAAGCCCTTTGATAAACAGATTGGTGGCGGGATTGGCTTGATAGGAAAGATAGACGCGCTGGCGATCCCCGGGAATGCTGGCGCCGAGCCCATCGATACTGGGGTCCTTATCCTGAGTATTATAGTACCGGAATGTCCCCTCCCCCCATTGTCCCAGGTGATAGTTCAAATCCGGTCCGGCACCCAGGCCGCGCAGTTCCCGGTAATCCAAGCGCATGACGCCGTCCAGTTGGTTGTTGAGGTACCACGTGTAAGTCCCCAGGATAAAGGGGCCAAAGAGGCTGCGGTCTCCGGGTGTGGCGTTGAAGTTGTTCGCGTGCGGTCCGATGTTGCGCGAGTAAAATGGAAAATAGAACATCGGAATGCCATCCACATACAACGTCGCGCTATAGGCCTCGATCTTTTTGCCCGGAATGAGCTTGATTCGCCGGGCTCGAACATAAATCGCCGGCTGGGACACATCATCGGCTGTGACCAGCGCGTTGGTGGCTATATAGAGATGGTTGGTTAAGTCGCCATACAGCCCTTTGCCCGCCGCAAAAACCGGCGTCTCGCCAGTCCGGAATTGTTCGGCTTCCATCTGCCGGGTGTTGAAATTGTAACGGACGTGCTCGCTGGCCCAGAGTTGATCGCCCTGCTGGATGCGCACTTGGCCATCGGCCGTGACATCTCCCGTTTTTTGATTCAAGGCCGCTCGTTCAGCGGTCAATACGGTGCCACCGTACCTGACGATTACCCCATTGGTAGCCGTGAAAATTCCCGTGTCCAAGTGATACTCCACGCCGGCGGCTGGATTGGGCGAAAGCGACTGGATATCGATTGGCGTCGAGGCCGGTTCTTCCTGCGCGTGTTTCTGCGCGAAAAGCCGGCAGGGCAAAACCAGCCAGCTTAACGCAAGCAGAAAGATTGGGCGCGAGATTCTCATTAGGGCAGGGCGAGCTAACCAAAACCCGCCAGAACTGCCAAGATTGATTTCCCATCCGTAAAAGCCCGTGTGCGGATGGCACGTGAATTGCGCTCATATTCTTAAGAATTGAGCGTATGGCTACCCGAGTGAACATGATGAAACTGCTGCAAGAAGTGCGCGGCCTGGCTAATTTCCCCAGCCCGCAATCAGAGCATCGCGTTCCCAGCCAGTTCGCGGTCCAATTGCGCACGCGCACTTTCAAAGCCACAGCGGCCTACCGCAGGCGCACCCTCCAAATCCAGATGCAGGACCTGCCGGACATCCCTGAGCCGGTGCGGATCGTTTACATTTAGCCAGGACAGCCCTCCGCCACCGCTTCTTGTAGGAAGCCCCTTTACGTCAGCTCCTGCAATGCGCCAATTGGCCTGAATTGAGGCACGTCCTGGTCAATTGCAGACAGTTTTGCGCTTTGCACACATGGCCCGGCGCGTACACTGTGGGCCTATGAGTCTGCATCCTGTTGGACAATTCCCCAGCTACCGGCCACGCCGCCTGCGCCAATCGGCGTTGCTCAGACGCATGGTCGGCGAAACCCAATTGAACTCGGCACAATTGGTTCTGCCGCTATTTGTCCGAAGTGGACGGCGCCTGCGCCGCCCCATTGCCGCTATGCCCGGGGTGTGTCAGCTTTCTCCGGACGAATTGCTCAAGGAAGCTGCCCAGGCTCATGAGGCCGGCGTGCGGGCCTTCCTGCTATTTGGGATTCCAGAGCAAAAAGATGCCAAGGCCTCGGGCGCGTATGCGGCCAACGGCATCGTGCAGCAAACGGTACGTCTGCTGAAAAAGGAGCTTCCTCAAAGCCTCATCATTACAGATGTCTGCCTTTGTGAGTACATGTCTCACGGCCACTGCGGCATCGTGCGACGGACCAACACCGGAGCAACCATCCTGAATGATCCGACTTTGAACTTGCTGGCTCGAACCGCCGCCAGCCATGCCGAGGCCGGAGCGGATATGGTCGCACCAAGCGACATGATGGACGGTCGCGTGCGCGCCATCCGCGAGCGACTGGATAAGCTGGGCTTCAGCGACACGCCGATTATGTCCTACGCCGCCAAGTACGCCTCGGCTTTTTATGGGCCGTTTCGTGAGGCTGCAGAATCGGCCCCGAAATTTGGGGACCGGCGCGCCTATCAAATGGACGCGGGCAATGCATTGGAGGCACTGCGGGAGGTGGCCTTGGACATCCAGGAAGGGGCGGACATTGTGATGGTTAAACCGGCTTTGGCGTACCTGGACATCCTGCACCGGGTAAAAAGCGAGTTTGGCTATCCCACCGCTGCTTACGCCGTGAGCGGCGAGCACGCAATGCTCAAAGCGGCCGCAGCCAACGGATGGCTGGATGAACGGGCCGCAACATTGGAGACGTTGCTGGCCATGCGCCGCGCAGGAGCCGACATCCTCATTACGTACGCCGCGACTGATGCCGCCCGCTGGCTGCGCGAGGGATAACTAAGCCGTAGCGCGGATTTGCAACCTGCTCCAGTCCGCGCGAAGCGTCGTGGACTGCGCCAATCCTCTGGCGCTTTTTAGTCCGCCCCTTGTGTTAAGTCAAGTTTCGCTGGGATCGCAAAAACATTCGTTGTTAATTCGTGAAATTAGTGTCTCGGTCTTACAGCCATTCCCTGAGCTTCTCCTGGTACTTGCTATAAACGAAGCCCAGGACAAGCAGGACGATGCCCAAAGCCATGAAGCTCAGAATCCGGTAGAGCGACTCGAGTTTCCAGACATCGAATATCACGATCCGCCCCAGGGCGCAGCCCAGCACAGCCAAACCCAGCCAGCGGTAAACCCGTTCACGCAGCACCATTCCGCAAACAAATAAAACCAGCGCCAGCGCCGACCAACTCGCCGTCAGGTAGAATCCACCCGCCTTCTCGAGGACCCAGCGCGTCAGGAACAGCCACAGGCTCAAGCTGCCCAGCAAGATGGCCGCCATATGGATTTGTGAGTCGAACGGGTAATCCTGTGGGCGCCGTTTTGCGATTTGTTGCTGGGCCAATACAGCTAGAATCGCCAGCAAGTTCGGCCAGTAAACCCCTGCCGGCTCAGAGTTCTGTGGGAGCCAAAAAACAATCAGACCTGTGAGAGTGAACACCGCCCCAAAAAGCGCCGCCTCGGGCGTTCGCAGGCGGCCAGCGCACAGAAAGACCACAAATCCCGTCAGTACCAGGACCCACATCCACTCGCGCTCGGGGATGTATTGAAAAACCCAGATGAGAGCCATCACGAGCGCGGCCCAGCGATAAACCAAGGCAATCTGCAGCAAGGGCCCTCGAACGCGCGCATCGGCTTGAGGCCTTTGCTGAAACCAGCGGACGGTTGCCAAGGACAGCACCACCAGCGTCGCTAGCGGCGCCAAGGCCAATGACCATGGCGCTTTGGTTTGCCAAAATTCTTCGATAAATTGCGCCCCGCTGAACAGGACAAACAATTGGGCGGCAGCGGCCAGAAACCACGCGCGGGTTGCCACGCCGTAGGCGGTAATGCCGATGGCCAGGAGGCTGGCCAGCAGCATCCAATCCGGCGGGGTGACCAGCCGATGCACCCATAAGTAGAGAATCGCAACTATCCCGAGCGCATACAGCCCTTCCCAGAAACCTCGCGCATTGGAATTGCAGGAGAGGATTTTTTGTTTTTGCCACCAATGGCTCATCCCAAGGGACACAGCAATCAGCAGCGCCGGCTCCCACCAGCGCGGCGAGGATTCCAAGCTGTTCAACACCCAGGCGGTCTGGGCCAGAACTAAAAAACTCTGGCTCAACAGCGCAATCTCCGGCGCGCCTAGAAGGTAAATTGAAAAGGTGAGCAAGACCGATTCGACTGCCAGCACGAGTGGGAAATGCGCGTGGCTGCTGTTGTCCCAGGTGGTGACCAACCACACCGCCAGCGCCAGCACCGTGAAGAACGAGACTTGCGCGCGCAGCAAAAAGGGCTTTTCCGCAGTCCGGCGATGCATCAGGAGCGCGTCGGCCAGGAGCAATGCGCCCAGTCCCATGCCCAGGTAAAGCCCTTCTCGATCGAACTGCTGCATCCCATCAATGCCCCAACCCGCGCCCAACGCGGCGGCAATATAGCCCCCCGTCAGAAGCACTAAACTGCGGCGCTGCTGCCCAAGACTGAGCAAAACAAAACTCTCTGTTGCAAGGATGAGGGCAAGATTCAGGCCCGCAAATTTTGAAATAAAGCCGAGCGTAACGAGCAGCAAGCCCTGGGTCAGATAGGCATTGCGCGCCAGCGGTTCGCGTGGCAGGACGCGCAGCGCCAGCTCGGACAAGGCCAGCAGCACCGTTCCATAAATCAACGAGAATTCCCAAAAACCGCCCTGCCTGACCTGCAGCATGGTGAGCAGGAACATTGTGAAGAATGCGCCGTTGTTTAGCGTCAGAAAGCCCGAGCGGTTCTCTCCGGCAAACTTCTCGTCCCGCGAGAGAAAGACGCCCGCGCTGAACACGGCCCAGTAGCAGACCAGAAAGCAAGTGCCCGACCACAGCCCTTCTGCGGGCGAAGCCCAATGCCAGGCGCTGCCATCGTAGAATCGCCAAAAGGCGTATGCGGCGTAACTCGCCACCAGGCTGCCGTAGGAGACCACCGCCCAGCGGTTGCGCACCAGGAAAAACACCGCTGCCGCTGTCAGGACCAGGTTCGAGTACAGGGTGAAGGAGCCAACCCGCGTGATGATCGAGGTATAATAGGCCAGCCCGATTGCCAAGAGCGCAAGCAACTCGGACTTCCTGCGGTCTGCGTGAAACACAATGAACGCCGCGCAAGCCAGGAGCAGGAAACCATCCAGCAGCGGACTTTGAATGACCCGAAGCTGCTCGATGTGATGGGCGGCGTAGGTCGTGAAATAAAGGGAGGCCAACCCCCCGGCAAACAGCACCTGGGCGTAGTTCTTGAGGGATTCCTTGGCCGCTTTGCGCTGCCACCACCATCCCGCCCCCAACAACAGCGCGCTGGCGCAATAGAGCAACAAGACCTTTCCAGCAGGCCCCAGCCGGCTGATGTACTGTTCGTAGGCCAGGTTCCCGAAAAACACCAGGCCGGTCAGCAACACCACGATCCCAATCCGCGGCGCCCAATACGTCCCAAGGCGCATCTCGAACGAACGCGATTCCGCAGGTTTCGAGATTGGCGGCGCTGCGGCGGCGCCAATGGATGGCCGCCTGACCTCTGGCGCCCCTTGGACAGGGCTCATCCTGGGCGCCTGTGAGCCGAGGCTTGGAGTCACACGAGGGGGTGGAACAATTGGCGGCAATGGAGGTGGTAAAGCCTGCGCCGGTTGCACTGGGAACGGTTCCCGGGCAGCAGTCTGTCTTGCCACTTCTGCCACGGGCGCAGCGGTTGGCCTGTTAGGCGCAGGGGATGCTCCCAATTGACTGGCCGCAGGAGCAACGGCCTTTGGCGGTGCCGCCACGCTCAGGCGCTGTTCGAGCAGCTTGAGTTGAGCGGACAACTGGCCCACCTCCCGTTCAAGCTGGGCCTGCTGCTCTTTGAGCTGCGCCAATTCTGCTCGCTCTGGTTCGTTCATGATCGAGTACGACACGGCCCCGCGCTTACTAAAAAGCACTCCCGGCTTCACCCATTTGACGCTCCGGGTCTGCCGCCGCAGCACCACCAGTTGCCTCGAAACGAAACACCCTGCCGAACGACGCCAATGCTAAAACAAGAATCAGCCCCAGACCAGCCCAAATCCGAATCTGGTAAAGCTGCCACGCGCGAGGATTTGTTTTCATGGCCCCAGCCTAAACTGGAGCCGTGCGGTACGCGCATTGATAATAATGTGTGGAACATCGCTTCGGGTGAAGATTTTGGTTTCAAGAGGGGCCTTTCTGCGGCATGGTGAGTGCATGGGAAAGCGACGGGAAGCGCGCGAACGCGCGGTTCAATTTCTGTTTCAGCACGATTTAAATCCGCCGGAGGACCTCGATGCGGCGCTGGGCCAATTCTGGGAAACTCAGCGCGCCGCCGCCATTGCGGAAGACAAAGGCGGGGCAACCTGGGGCGAACCGGTGCAACTGCCGCCTCCCAGCGCCGATGAAGCCGCCATTCGCCTCTTTGCCGACCCCCTCATCCGCGGAGCTATCGAGCACCGCATTGAGGCCGACGAAATCATCAAAAAACACGCGCGGAACTGGGACTTGCACCGGATTGCCGCCGTGGACCGGAACATTCTGAGGCTGGCCATTTACGAGATGCTGCACCGGGATGACATCCCGCCCGTCGTCAGCATCAATGAAGCCGTCGATATCGCCAAAAAATTCTCCACCCAGGACAGCGGCAAATTCGTCAATGGCATCCTGGACAAGATCAAGGGCGAACTCCTCCGCCCCGCCCGCGTGGTTAAGTGAAGGCCTGAATGTTTGCCGATCTCCATCTGCACAGTTTCTTTTCCGATGGCACCTACTCGCCGGAGGAAGTAGCCGGCCAGGCCCATTCCCATGGATTGGCTGCCGTCGCCTTGACCGACCACGACACCGTCGAGGGCTGCGCTCCAACCTCTCTGCAATGCGAGGCCCTGCATATCGAATTTATCCCCGGCACCGAACTGACCGCCGAACAGGATGGCCACGAAATTCACGTACTCGGTTATTGCGTGGATGTGAACAATGCGCGGTTGCTGGTCGAACTGGAACGCTTTCAAGCCGTACGCCGCAATCGGGTATGCGAAATGGTGACGCGGCTCAACCAACTCAACGTGCCACTCGAAAGCCAGGCCGTATTTGACCTCGCCAATTGCCGCGCCCCGGGCCGTCCGCATGTGGCCCGCGCCCTGGTTCAAGCGGGGCTCTGCGGGAGCCTTGATGAAGCATTCGAACGTTTCCTCAAGAGGAACCGGCCCGCCTGGGTCCCTAAATTCAAAATGTCCGCCGCCGAAGCGATTGAATTGATTCACCAGGCCGGCGGTGTTGCCGTCATGGCACACCCCGGCTTGAATCGAGCCGATGAAGTCATTCCCGGCATGGCCCAAGCCGGCCTGGACGGGATTGAATGTTTCCATACCAAACACTCGACCGCCACCTCCGAACACTATTTGGAAATCGCCGACCGGTATCATCTCCTGGTTACGGGCGGCTCGGATTGCCATGGCATGAGCAAAGGCAAACCGGTCATCGGGATTATCAAGCTGCCCTACCAGCATGTCGAAGCCCTTAAAAGCAGGGGCGCACAACGCAAGGCCGCAGCAGCGCGCTCTGGCCAGTAGCATGGGTCTCTTCGACAAATTCAAGGCGGGCCTACAGAAGACCCATCAGAAGCTCACCCACGAAATCAAGCGCATCGTCACGCGCTCGCCACGGCTCGATGCCCAAGCCCTTGAGCAACTCGAAGCGGCCCTCATCTCAGCCGATTTGGGCATGGACATGACAACGCAGATCGTGGCAGCCATCAGGAAGGCCTTCGAGACCCAGGGCGCCGAGGGCTTGGACGTGTTCACTATCGCCAAACGCGAGGTGGAACGCAGCCTTTCGGCCAACGCCCCAGGGTTGCGCCGCGCTGAGTCCGGGCCGACCATCGTCTCCATCGTCGGGGTCAATGGCACCGGCAAAACCACCACCGCCGCCAAACTCGCTCATTGGGTCCAGGCCGGCGGCCAGACCGCGTTATTGGCTGCCTGCGACACCTTCCGCGCCGCCGCCATCGAGCAAATTAAACTCTGGGGGGAACGCCTCAAGATCGATGTCATTGCGGGCAAGTATGGGGCTGATGCCGCAGCCGTGGCGCACGATGCCATCGCCGCCGCACAGGCCCGCAATGCCGGCTATGTCTTTGTTGATACCGCCGGGCGTTTGCACACCAAGCATAATCTCATGCAGGAACTCCAAAAAGTGCATCGGGTCATGAACCGGCAGTTGCCCGGCGCTCCGCACGAGGTCTTGCTGGTGTTGGATGCCACCACCGGAATGAACGCCTTGAACCAGGCGCGCGAGTTTAACAAGGCCGTCCCCCTGAGCGGCCTGGTGGTGACCAAACTCGACGGCACCAGCAAAGGCGGCATGGTGGTTGCCATCCAGAAGGAACTGGGCTTGCCGATTAAATTCGTCGGCCTCGGCGAACAAGCCGACGACCTGCAGCCCTTCGATGCCAAACAATTCGCCGAGGCGCTTTTCGAGGAGTGACCGCCGAGGCGCAGATGTACGCTGAGCCAATGAGAAGGCCATTCTCATAATTTGAGGACTCCCTAACATGAACTACATCTCTACTCTTCCGATGCTTCTCCCTCGCCCCTTCCGAAGGGGTACCTGTGGACTTGCGGCGCCTGGTCCCCAAACCCCCGCTAGGGGGTGGCCTGTTTATAGTGAACGCCCCTGCCCTGAACACACCAAACCCCGTAGGGGTGACCTGCCGAAAGCTGTGGCATCTCTGGGAGAGGGGTCCTCTCCATGCGATCATTTCACCAGACCCGGAAAGCTCTAACGATGCCTACACTTCCTGAACGCTTTCTGCGCCGAGCGATGCGTTTAGCCAGCCGCGGCTTTGGGCAGACTTCCCCCAATCCCATGGTCGGCGCGCTCCTGGTCAAAGGCGGCGAAATCATCGGCCAAGGCTGGCATCGTCGCGCGGGCGAACCCCACGCCGAAATTGAGGCCCTGCGCGACGCGCAAAAGAAGGGAAACGCCACACGCGGCGCAACCCTCTACGTCACTCTCGAGCCCTGTTGCACGACGGGCCGCACCCCCCCCTGCACCCAGGCCATTATCGCCGCCGGGGTAACGCGAGTCGTAGCCGGCGCCACCGACCCCAACCCGGCGCACTGCGGCAAGGGATTCAGGCTGTTGCGCCGCGCAGGCATCGCGGTCACCTCGGGTATCCTGGCCAGGGAATGCGAGCAACTCAACGAAGCGTTCAATCACTGGGTCGTTCACCATACCCCGTTGGTCACGGTGAAGGCTGCCATGACCCTCGATGGGAAAATCGCCACCGCCACCGGCGAATCCAAATGGATTACCAGCCCCGCCGCCCGCCTCGAAGCCATGCAGATGCGCCGCGGTGCGGATGCCATTCTGGTGGGAATCAACACCGTCCTCGCCGATGATCCGAGCCTCACGTTCCGAGCCGTGGGAAAAAGGCAAAATACCCCCCAGCCCCGAAAGGACTTGCGCCGGATTATTCTGGACGCAAACGCCCGCACACCTTTGACCGCCAAGGTCGTGACCGACATGCAAGCAGACCTTACCACCATTGTCATCAGCCGGTCGGCCCCGCCCCGGCGCGCGCGAGCCTTGGGCCGAAAGGTCCAAGTTTGGACCGCCCCGGCCCGCGACGGCAAAATCGACCTGCGCTGGTTATTGCAAAAACTCGGAAGCCAAGACATCACCAGTTTGTTGGTCGAAGGAGGCGGAGAAATCAACGCGTTTTTCTTGTTCAGCGGTTTGGCAAATCGCGTGGCCTTTTTTTATGCGCCAAAGATTCTCGGTGGAAGCAATTCGCGCAAAGCCGTTGCGGGCAAGGGCGCCGGGCGCCTCGATGAAATCATCCAGCTTGAGAACGTCAAATGGCGCCGAATCGGTCCCGATTGGCTTTTGGAAGCTGAGGTCGCGCTCCGGTAGTGCTCCCCACCGTTCAATTTGAGTAGCTCATAGTCTTGAAAGCAGTTCCCTGAAAAAACGCGCATTCGAGGAATCCTGACTTGCGCCCGCTTCGCTTCCTTTTACCTTGCGAGCAGGGCCTGGTCTTTGCTAGAAATCAGCCGCTTTATGGCAGCCATTGGCCGATTTCAGAAGGGCGAAGAAATCTTTTACGCCAAAGTCGTGGACGGCGAAGTCTTCCGCTTGCGCGGAGATGTTTTCGGCTCCCCTTCCTTTGATCGGAAGCCCACCTTGCTTAAAGGGGTCCGCACCCTGACGCCGGTGGTGCCGTCCAAGATTATTGCGGTGGGCCTCAATTACGCCGACCACGCCCGGGAGACCAACAAGCCCTTGCCCAAGGAGCCGTTGTTCTGGATTAAAGCCACTACGTCGCTGCTGCCCGATGGGGGCAAGATCGAAGTGCCATTCCCCAACCATCGCACGGATTTCGAGGCGGAACTGGCGGTTGTCATCGGACGCCGCGTGCGCAACGTCACCCCAGCCGCCGCCTCCCGGTATATTTTAGGCTACACCCCCGCCCAGGACATCAGCGACCGCACGATACAGAACGGGGAGAGCCAATGGACCCGGGCGAAGTCTTTCGATACGTTTACGCCTTTGGGCCCCTACATCGAGACCAAGATCGACCCGCACGATCTCACCATCCAGCTTTTCCAAAACGGCCAGTTGCGCCAGAACTCGAACACGGCCCATCTCATCTTCAATTGTTTTAGGCTGGTCAGTTTTATCTCCACCAATCTCACCTTGTTGCCCGGGGATGTTATCCTGACCGGCACGCCCAGCGGGGTGGGGCGCATTGAATCGGGCGACCGCCTCGAAGTGCGCATCCAGGGCCTGGCCCCGCTCGTCAATGGGGTGAAGTAACAGCGAAACTGAAACAGAGGTTTCCCAACGCATTGGGGAAGAATCGGGCAGCGAAGTGCGCACAGCGCCATCTCAGCGTGTTTTGAAAATGGACGGCTCCCGTTCCTCCCCGTCCTCGATTTTTCAGTCTTTCGAGAGCGAGGACGAGGCGAGGGCGAATGGCGGCAATTTTATTTTTAAAACAGGCTCTCAGCATGCCGGGGGTTCACCGGGGCGCGGCGGTACGCGCCTTGAACCAGGCATAATCAGGGTTGTTTGCGCCGCCGGGCTGGGCATAAACGGTGTTCCAGTTAACACCGTAGATGACAGGGATTTTGAGCGAAGGCGTCAGCCATCGGTGCAATTCGGTGTGGCCATCGGCGAACGAGAACCCGGCAGCCCAGCGGTGGTAGGACCCCGGCGCCTCGGGCCATTCGGGCGCATTGTCATTCACTTGCAGATAACCGTCATGAAGACTGCAAATGTGCTGTTCACAAAAGATAAAAGCCAGCGAGGGACTCAGGGTGGTCAATTCGCCAACGCCCACGTACGCGCGGTAGCCGGGATTGACACCGAGCGTGAACGCTTTGGAATAAAGGTTTCCCATCTGGCCATTCATTGAATAGCTGCGCAGGCGCTGGCCATTGGCCGAGGGGATGATGTCGCAGGGGCATTTGTACACGCCGACTTGGTTTCCCATGTACGGACCCATGATAGAGGTCCTGTAATAGAAGTAATTGGTGTTGGCATCCGCCGGCCCCCAGCCCTCCACCGCACCGCTGCACCAGGATGTGGCATTAACGGTCGGGTCGGTGGCTGAGTTGGCGCCCAGCGGAGCGTTAGGGACCATGGCATCGGCGGCATCACACGCATACATGTGCCAGCCCAATTGTAACTGCCGCAGATTACTCATGCATTTGATGCCTTGCGCCTTGGCCTTGGCCTGAGATAACGCCGGCAGGAGCATCGCGGCGAGGATGGCGATAATGGCGATGACCACGAGGAGTTCGATCAGGGTGAAGCTAGGGGGGCTCGTTTGGCCGGAGGCAGATACGGTATTAAAGCGTAACCTCGCGTGATTTCCGAGGCTTGAGACGGACTCGGACGGTCTGACAGCTCTTTTCATTTTTCCTTTCAAGCTAAGAGAGCATAATCCTGACTGGCACACCCATCGGCGTGGGGCGGATTGAGTCGGGCGAATCGCTTCGAAGTCCGCATCCAAGGCTTGGCGCAGCTAGTCAATGGAGTCAAGCAGGGCCAGAGAAGCTTCAAAATTCAAGTATTCAATGCCGCTGATGATCGTAATTCCATTTCTGCCCATTCTCTAAGCTCTTCCAGACGTTGGTCTTGCCGTACTCCACGTGGCCATCGCAGAAGAGCACATTGGCGCCGCGGTTATGCCTGCCCATCAGGCCCATAAAGAGAAAATCCGCATTGAGATCGGCGTCGTTGTCATCATCCGTGAGCAGGGGATCATAATCTGCCACTGCAATCATATCGGCAGGCACAAACACTTGCCTTTCTGGCACGACGGGAAACGGCGGGTTTTCCTGGCCCACAGGGCTGCCTCCCAACCCAAACCGCCATTCATTCGACCAGCCTGAGGCATTATAGCCGTAGCTTCGGTTCGGATGAAGCCCGGTCGCATCCTCCATGGGGGACCAATTCTTGATTACGTTGTTGATCGGACCAATAACCGAAGGACACAGGAACAGGCTCTGGTTGGAACCGCAATAGGGGAGCAGTTTGTAATCCCAAAAACCGAGGCGCGGATTCACCGCAGGCGGTGTGGGAACCCAATACCGGGGATATTTCTGAAAGTCGTCCAGGTACATCCGGAGCGCAATGCCCATCTGGTGAAGATTGCTTTTGCATCGAGCAGATTGCGACTGCGCCTTTGCTCGCGTTAGAGACGGAAGCAGCATCGCCGCCAGGATTGCGATGATAGCGATCACCACAAGCAACTCGATCAGGGTAAACCCACGGCCCGTTTGGCTGGGTGCGGACGCGGCATCCGCGCGCAACTCCGTGGCGGAGACGGGGCGTTTACCGAAAACAGGCATATTCAGTGCCACCGGTGATCGTAGTTCCATTTTTGCGCATTCTGCAGGCCTTTCCAGACGTTGGTTTTGCCGTATTCCACGCGGCCATCGCAGAAGAGCACATTGGCGCCGCGGTTATGCCTGCCTAT
>DASYZB010000046.1 GCA_035946615.1 Verrucomicrobiia bacterium | reverse complement strand
ACCATTCGAACTTTAACTACATCTCGTCGGTCTGAGGCTCTGCCTCGCTAGTCAATCCCTCATCCTTCATCTTTATCTTGTGTGCAGCGCAATGGGCAGCAACTCGGAGATGTGCTTGATAAAATGCACCTTCAGCTTTGTCCGAACCTCAGCGGGCACTTCAGACCAGTCGGAACTGTTCTGGTCGGGAAGGATCACTTGCTTGATACCAAACCGGGCTGCGGCGAGCACTTTCTCTTTGATGCCGCCGACACGCATGACGCGCCCGCGCAGGCTGATCTCGCCGGTCATCGCGACATCGGAGCGCACGCGGCGGCGGGTCAGCAGGGAGGCCAGAGCAGCGACCAGGGCGACGCCGGCGCTGGGGCCATCCTTCGGGGTAGCGCCGGCGGGCACGTGGATGTGAATGTCAAACCTGGCATAATCGCTGAGGTCGATACCGAGGGCTTTGGACTGGCTGCGTAAATAGCTGACGGCTGTCTGGGCGCTTTCTTTCATTACTTCCCCCAGCGAACCGGTCAGCAGCAACCCCCCCTTGCCCGGCATCCGGGTTGCCTCAATAAAGAGGATTTCCCCGCCCACGGGGGTCCAACCCAACCCGGTGGCGATGCCATATTCTTTGATGGTTTCCGCCGTCTCATTGACGAACCGGGCGGCGCCCAGGAGTTCCTTGAGTGAATCGGGCTTAAGCACCAGCGGGCGCGGGAAGTGGCCGTTGCTGACAATCCTGCGTGTGGCCTTGCGGGTCAGGGCGGCAATTTCCCTTTCGAGCTGGCGGACTCCTGCCTCGCGTGTGTAATCGTGGATGAGCCGGCGCAAAGTGTTCTCCGGGATACGCACCTCCTGCTTGGCCAGACCATGCTCCTCCATTTGGCGGGGCACGAGGTAGCGCTTGGCGATTTCGAGCTTCTCCGATTCGGTGTAGCTAGGCAGCTCGATGACTTCGAGCCGGTCGCGCAAGGCCGGGTGAATCGGCTCGAGCCAGTTGGCTGTCGTGATAAACAGCACCCGCGAGAGGTCGAATGGCAAATCGAGGTAATGGTCCGTAAAGGTATTGTTCTGGGCCGGGTCCAGCACTTCCAGCAATGCCGAGGCGGGGTCGCCCCGGAAATCGGCCCCCACTTTATCCAACTCATCCAAAAGAATCACCGGGTTGCGGCTCTCGACGCGGCGCAAGGTTTGGATGATGCGCCCGGGCAGAGCGCCGACGTAAGTGCGCCGGTGCCCTCTGATTTCGGCCTCATCACGCATGCCGCCCAGGGAAATGCGGGCGAATTTGCGCCCTAGCGCGTCGGCCACGCTCCGGCCCAGGGATGTCTTGCCAACTCCCGGCGGGCCAACCAGGCAGAGGATGGGGCCTTTGATTTGTTTGCGGCGCTTGATGACCGCTAAGAACTCCAGCAACCTGTCTTTGACCTTCGTCAGCCCAAAATGCTGTTCGTTCAGGATGCGTTCGGCCTCGGCCAGATCGATCTTATCCTCGGTCTCCTTCATCCAGGGCAAGCTCAGAATCCAATCCAGGTAATGGCGTGTGACGGCGTATTCGGCGGCCGCCGGGGGCATCTGTTGAAGCCGGTCCAATTCCTGGGTGGCAACCTGCATGGCCTCGGGCGGAAGGGCGGTTTGCTCAATCTTCTCCCGAAGCATCCGAATCTCGCTCGCATTGGGGTCGGATTCTCCGAGTTCGCGCTGGATAGCGCGCATCTGTTCTCGGAGGAAAAAGTCCCGTTGTGTTTTGGAAATGGCAGTGGCGACCTCAGTCTGTATTTTCGAGCTGAGGGTCAAGACCTCGTGCTCGCGATTGAGCATGGGCAGCAGGCGGGTGAGCCGCTCCCTTACCGAGGCGGTTTCGAGGAGTTGCTGGCGTTCTTCCAAACCCAGGTTGAGATTGACTGCGACCAGGTCGGCAAAATGGCCGGGGTCTTCCGTGTTAAGGGCGGCGATCTTGATCTGTTCGGAAAGCGCAGGAGAGAGCTTGATGATTTCCTGGAACTGGCTTTGGGCGTTGCGCATCATCGCGGTCAACTCGACCGAGTTCTCGATGAGGTCCTTGATGAGCTCGAACTTCGCGCTCAGGTAAGGGTCGGTCGTGGGATAGGTCTTGATATGAATGCGCCAGAGGCCCTCGACCAGCACCCGAACGGTGTTGTCGGGAAACTTAAGCATCTTGAGCACGCGAGCGGCGCAGCCCACTTCGTGCATCTCGTGCGGCAAAGGGTTTTCGGCTTCGGCATTGCGCTGCAGAACCACACCCAGGAGCCGGTCGCCGGCGACCACATCATCGATGAGTTTGGTGCTCTGGGGCGTCTCAACCAGCAGTGGCGCCACCATCCCAGGAAAAATGACAATGTCCGACAGCCCAAGAATAGGGAGGGCATCGGGCAATGAGCTGGAAGAAACCCGGGCTGGGGCTTCAGGACTGCCGGCGGCCCCCAGGATGCTAATAAACTCTGTGTCGGGCGAGGTCATATCGCGACATTCTGCAAGTTAGATGCCCGACGCCCGGAAAAAGTTCAGATGATAGAAGAATTCCCCTCGGCAATTGGCACCTTGGTCATTTTAGCTGGCCGCATGGTCATTGGCACATCAATCCGCAGGAACCCATTGAGGTAGGCGGCTTTGGCCTGGGACAGGTCGTAGCCCGCAGGCACCTCGAGAACACTCTCGAACGGGCCGTAGTTGATTTCCATGACAAGAAAACTGCATTTAGCCGCACGGCACCCATCCGGGCGATTCCCACTGATACGCAGGCGGTTGCCCTCGACGGTGATTTCCAGATGCTCGCTGCGCATCCCCGCCAATTCGACTTTGACGACCAAGCCGTTGTCGGTGACATAGACATCGGTATTGGGCACCCAATGCGCCCGAGCCGCCCCTTCACGCACACTGCCCGCAGAGCGGGTAACGAAATGCACCGATGAACTTTTGCACATGGCCATTCAGCGAAAAGTAACGTTATCTCAGCTCTTGCATGGTCGCAAGCGCCTCAACCCATTTTGACCAGCACCTCGGGGCGTTGGCCTTTGCGGGCACGAAACACAATCGATTGCTGGGCGGCAGCCGGCCCGCCGGCAGAGCATCCACAATGGGTGTCTTTTTGGAAGTTAAACCGCCGCCGCCGAAACTTGCTCGCGAGCAGCAACCCCGCTGCGAGCGCGACAATCGTTAAGGACACCAACTGCTGCCAATCCATGCAGCCAACATAACCCCAAAATCGTCCGTTGCAACAGATGATTTGACCGCTGCCCATCAGGCAGCAGGCATCGACGTCCACGCCCCTTTCATTTTGCTGCTCTTGACTGCTGTTTCGATGAAGGCAATTCCCTTCCAGCCGTCCATCACGTTGGCGTACTTCGAGCCGTCGCTTTGGAAGGGTTCGCCCGCTTTCCATTTGCGCACGTCGGCTTCGAAGCAGCGATGCAGCCGGGCATAGGCATCGTGGAAGGCCTCCGGATGCCCCGAGGGAATGGTCGGCTCAGCCAACAAGTCTGCAGGCACATCCTTGGGCAGGAATCCATCGCCTGCAGTGACCCCGCCGCGCCAATAGACACGGTCGGGTTGATTGGACAGATGGATGGTGATGGATTCCGGCTCTTCCTGGCGCCAGCGCAAAGTCCCTTTCGTCCCCGCTACTTCGATGCTCAGGTCGTTCTTATGGCCGATGGAGATTTGCGACGCGCGGACCAAGGCCTTGCCGCCATTGCTCAGCTTGCAATAAACCGTGAAGTGATCATCCAGCGGACGCCCTTCCACGAAAGTTTCCAGTTGAGCTGAGAGTTCTTCGACTTCCAAGCCGGTGACGTAACGGAGCTGCATTAACGCATGGGTCCCGATATCCCCGCCGCATCCCGAACCTCCGGCCAGCTTCGGGTTGGTGCGCCAGGCCGCTTGCATTTGACCGGTGGCTTCGAGTTTGGTCGCCAGCCAGCCTTGCAGATAGCACGAGTCCACCCAGCGCACTTCGCCCAGGAGCCCCGCCCTGACGATGTAACGGGAAAAACGCGTGGTCCAGTGCCCCAAATAGGTGTGCGCCACGCCAAAGGGCGCCTTATATTTCGCGACGGCTTTGACGAGTTCGTTGGCTTCTTTGAGATTCAAGCAAAGCGGCTTTTCACAAAAAACGGCTATGCCTGCCTTGAGGGCTTTCATGGCGGGATCGAAGTGCACGTGGTTGGGGGTCACGATGACAATGTAATCCAACTTCTCATTCTCCGGCAGGCTGGCGTTGCCGGAGATCATCTCGTCATAAGAACCGTACCCTTTGAGCGGGTAAGGCCAATGAGCCGCTTCTTCGAGGGCTATTTTAGGGTCTGGAAACAAAGCCGCGGCAGTCACCCGCCGGGTGCCGTCAAAATGAATCGCCTTCTGATGGGGCTGAACAATAAAGGCTCCCTTGCCGCCGCCGACCAGACCGACATTGAGTGGTTTCTTGGACATAATTGATTCTCCTGGGTTTATTTGGTGCTTCGGTGATTCAAGGATTGAATTAGGTTCCGCCGCCTTTATAGTGACGGCGATTAACCAAGTCAACCGGTGACTTGCT
This sequence comes from Verrucomicrobiia bacterium, assembly GCA_035946615.1. Classification (NCBI taxonomy): domain Bacteria; kingdom Pseudomonadati; phylum Verrucomicrobiota; class Verrucomicrobiia; species Verrucomicrobiia bacterium. The sequence continues at coordinate 86,550 of DASYZB010000046.1, read as the reverse complement.
GTCCATTATGACTGCCGCTGAAATTGCAAAACTCCTCGGAGGCGAGGTCATCGGAAATGGTTCTCTCGACATGACAGGCTTCGCTCCAGCCGACCGGGCGCAACCTGGGGACTTGACGTTTGCGGAAAACGAGAACTATTTCGCCCGCGCCGAACAGAGCGCGGCCTCGGCTGTCATTGTCGATGGTTCGTTCACTTCGAGTCGCGGCAAGACGCTGATTCGCGTCCCCAACGCACGGATAGCGTTTGCCAAGGTGCTTCCGTTGTTCTTCCCCGAACCAGTGTTTCAGCCTGGCTTGCATCCGACCGCCCTCATCGCCACGGGGGCCCAGGTGGACCCAACCGCCCATGTCGGCCCCTATTGCGTGGTTGGCAACAAGGTTCGCATTGGGCCGCGCACGGTCCTTCAGGGGGGCAACCACATCGCCCCGGGCTGCATCCTTGGCGAGGAGGTCAACCTGTTTCCCAACGTCGTTCTTTATCCCAACACCGAGATTGGCAATCGCGTCCGCGTCCATTCCGGCACCGTCATCGGCTCCGACGGTTTCGGTTATGTGCAGGACGGAGGGGTGCATCGCAAGGTGCCGCAGATCGGGAGTGTGCTCATACGGGATGACGTGGAGATTGGGGCCAATGTGACCATCGATCGCGGAGCGCTTGGTCCAACGATTATAGGGCGGGGCACTAAGATCGATAACCTGGTGCAAATCGCCCACAATGTGACCGTTGGAGAGCACTGCCTGGTCGTCTCGCAGGCCGGCATCGCCGGCAGCACACGGCTGGGTAATTATGTTATCCTGGCCGGCCAGGCCGGCCTTGCGGGCCACCTCAAGATCGGCAATCGGGCTTCCGTCGGCGCCCAATCGGGTGTCATGAGCAACATCCCCGACGGGGAGAAATGGCTCTGGACCCCCGCTCAACCGGATCGCCAGGCCAAACGCCAGATGATAGCCTTGCAGCAATTGCCTGACCTGCTCCGCCGCTTTAACGAGTTGGAAAAAAAGCTCGAGGCGCCAACCCAACAACCTCCTGCAAACCCAAGCTAGGAGTTTACTGAGCCGTCACCCGGTAATATCGCTGGCTATAGTTTGTGGCGGCAGGGTCCGTAAAAGCAACGCTCCCGGTTGTGGCGACATTCGTCTCTATGGGAATCCACGACTGGAAGTCACTCGAAGCCAGGACGACGTAAGTGTATCCCGCTGGAACCGAGGCCTGAAAAGCAAAGCCTGTGGGACTCATTCCGGTGCCATGGGCAACGGATAGACTAATGGTTGGCAGCGCCACGGTCAGGCTCGCCACCACGCTTGTAACCGACCCGGCGCTGTTGGTGACCAGTACCGTATAGCCTCCTGCCTGCGCAGTCTGAGCATTGGTTAGTCCCAGCGCTGACGTGGTCGCCCCCGACATCGGCGTACCGTTAAAATTCCACTGATAGCCAAGGGGCGCCGTGCCGCTTGCTTTCACAGAAAATGAAGCACTTTGACCCTGTACGATCGACTGACTCTGGGGTTGTGTTGAGATTCCCGGCGGCACAAGCACTGTCAAGGTCGCCACTACGCTCGTAATCGATCCCAGCATATTGGTCAAAACAACCACGTAACCCCCGGCTTGATTGGGCCCGACGCTTAGGAGGGTGAGCGTCGCATTTGTGCCGGTGGCACCAATTGATTTGTTCTTAAAAAACCATTGATAGCTGAGCGGTCCCGTACCACTCGCAATCACAGAGAATGAAGCATTTTGTCCTTTGATGGTCGTCTGGTTTTGCGGTTGCGTAATGATTCCTGGGGGAGCAACGACGTTCAGCGTGGCGTTGTTGCTCACCACCGAACCGCCTGCATTGCTTACCTGTACGTAGTAGTTTCCAGCGCTGGTCCCCAGGACTGTAAGAATCGTGTAACTGCTCGCTGTGGCCCCAGGGATTGCAGTGCCGTCCTTAAACCACTGGTAAGTCATTGTCGTTCCACTCGAGGCAGTCACCGAAAAGGTAACAATGCCCAATAATAGGACAGTCTGGCTTACAGGTTGGACAGTAATCACGGGGGGCGGTCCGCCAGCCATGCAAAGTTTCGGCCAAAGAAGCCCAATGAAAATGAGCCACCTGGCTGTTTTTTGCAGCAAGCGTCGCAAATTCGGCTCATTTCCCATAGATACTGTCTAAAAATGGAAGCAACCCTCGTGCCAGTTGTCTAGAAACGGTACGTCAGTTTTACCCGAAAACTCCGACCGTCCTGGGCGATAAGGTCCTGCACATGAAATTGCGAAGCCGGGTCCAGGTAATGGCGGTCGAGCAGGTTGTAAATGCTGGCGGAGAATTCGAGGTTTTTGACAACCTTTTGGGTGAATAAGGTCAGGTTGATGACCCCAAAGCCCCCTGCCTCTGTGCCTTGCACCGTGAGCGGTTGACCGCTCGGGTCGGTTGTATTGTGCAGGCTTCTGCGATTGCTGGTGTAATCGAATTCCAGCCCGCCAAAGATTTTGTCCTTCCACAGGGGCACACTCAAATTCAATTTGATTAGATTGTCTGGCGAATCCGGCATGGCCCAACCGACGGACGAACTCTTCGTGTTCTGGAACGAATAGCTTGCCCGGCTCCGTATGCCGTTGGCCCAGGTCCCCTCCAACGCAAGCTCGAGGCCGGCGGTCTGCGCGTTAAAGTTCGTGAAACTCCCGCTGCTAAAGACCAAAAGATCGTTCATCTGGTTATAAAAACCGGAAAGAGAAGAGCGCAAGTGTGCGCCCATTTCCTGCTCGTACACCAACTCGTAACCCGTGATTTCCTCCGGGTTAAGTGGATGGTCGGATGTAGTGAGTTCATAAAAGCTGGGTGCGCGGAACGCGGTGCCGTAAATGGCTTTGAGGGTCGAGGTCTGGACCGGATGATAGATAAGAGCCAGGCGGGGATCGATGGCAGGACTAATACTGTCGTATTGATCGTAGCGTACCCCGGCGGTAAAATGGAGATTGGTGAGCACGGTGAAATCGCCTTGGGCATAGACGCCGTAGCTCAGGCGGTTGGTGCGGCTGTGGGAACCCGCACCTGGCATGTTCTCGACGACAACCCGGGAATCCTGCAGAAAGTCGTCTCGATACTCTGCCCCGAGGGTGATGACGTGCCGGTCCCATAACCGTTTGTTCAGTTGCAGTTGGGTGCCCCACCACTCGCCCAGGTCCTTTTCGGAGGAAAAGCTGCTGAAAACCACGTTGTTTCCGGCCAGGAGCGATTGGGGATAGCCAATTTGGTGCGTGTAACTATCGTAATAAACCTGCGCCGTCACGTCCACGATATCCGGGAAACTGTGGGCGAATTTCAACTCAGAATAATCGCGCTGGTCGATGGTGCGCAATCGCGGGTCGTCGAATGTGGTCAGGTCGAATTGGGCGGTTGGGTTGACCTTTTGGCGACGATTGAACGCCCCCTCCAACGTGAAGTCCCCATAGCTCAGCGAGCCGAAGGCGCTGCCGAAGGACCCGCCATCCATATCCTGCGCTATGCCATTATTCTGTGCCGGGGTATCAAATTCCTTGTAAAAAAGCCGGTCCTCCCCCGCACTCTGATAATAAGTGCCCGAGAGCAGCATCTGGAGGCCGTTTCCAAAGACCTTTCCATAGCTCAACCGGGTCTTGTAGGTGTCGAGCGAGCCATATTCGCCTGAGGCCTCGAAACCCTTCAATTGTTTGCCTTGCCGGGTAATCACGTTGATAACGGCAAAAAAAGCGTTGTCGCCGTAAATGGCTGAGCCAGGACCCCTAATGACTTCCACCCGGTCAATCAGGTCAACATCGAGGATGAATGCCGTGTCAATGGAAGCGCCGTCGTTGAAATTGTTATTCACCCGGTGACCGTCCACCAGCAACAAGACGCGGTCATTAAAATCTCCAAGGTTGATCCCTCGAGTCCCCAGGAAGGAATAGTTCCGGTCATAAGAGACGTAGAAGCCCTGCACGCTGGCCAGGACGTCCGCCAGCGTTCGGTAACCGTATTTCTTGATCTCATCAGAATTAATAATCGTTACGGAAGAGGGCGCCTCGGTTGTTTTTTGCTCCAACCGCGAGGCGCCGTACACGACCTGCACGTCCATGTTCATCAGCGTTTCGAGTGGAAGCGCAGCGAGGTCCACCTGGTTCGTTTGGGCGGCCGCCGCGGCTGGAAACCCGCCAATTACCAATGAAAGTGCAAGCATTCCAAGAGCATGGCATCCGGGCATGGACTTACCCGCCGCGCCCGTGGATGCGGTGCAGCAATGGCAAGGCAATGCTTTCCGCGCTGAAACAATCATGCCGGTAGGGGTTCTTCTTTAGCAGGTTCCAAACCAAAACCTTGGGTGCTTGAGGTTTGCGGAAACTTTGCCTTGTTTTTTGGCTCCACTTGGGGGGAAATGCAATCCAGCAACCCGCAGGGCGAAGCCGCGTGCTTCACTATTGGATAGAAGCATTGTCAGGCGTCCATCTGTGTTTATCTGCGGTTTTTAGCTTTTATGCGTTGTCGGGCGGCCTCATGGCGATGCTGGGTCCTGCTTTTGCTGGCGCTGGCCGGCAGTTATGGGCCTGCCCAGGAGTTCATGCCGACGGAGTACCATGTCAAAGCCGCCTTTCTGTTCAATTTCGCCAAATTCGTCGAATGGCCGCCGCGCGCCTTTGCCTCGGTGAAATCGCCCCTGATTATAGGCATTTTAGGGAAAAACCCATTCCATGACGACCTTGCGCAGACGATCCGCAACAAGACAGTCGATGACCATCCAGTGCTGATTAAGCAGTTTTATTCGGCCAGCGACGCTACGAATTGCCACATTCTTTTCATTAGCGCCTCTGAGAGAAAGCATCTGCCAGAGATATTTAACACCCTCAAGGGCGCCAGCGTGCTAACGGTGAGTGAGACCGACCGTTTCACCGAGAAGGGGGGTATGATCAATTTCGTCCTTGAGGGGACCAAAATCCGGTTTCAAATCAATAAAAACGCTGCCACAATCGCCGGGCTGAAAATCAGTTCCAAACTGATGAGCCTTGCCTTGCGCCCGGGAGCCTGACCCCTTTGCCGACGGGCAGAGGCGGCGTCCAGGCTCGGAGCCAGAGGCCGGACGCTGCTGCCACAGGCTTCTCGCACTGCCGATTTGGCACGTCAGTTGCGGTTCTAGCTGGCTTGCGCTCAAACCGTCTTACATTTGCAAAAGGCAGCGGAACGGGTTTGTCCGTTTTTGGGGCAGTCTGGCATTCGGACCGAGTGAAACTAATCCGGGACCTGCCCATCCAACAGAAGATGTTGGGGATGACAATGCTGATCTGCGGCGGCGTCCTGTGCGTCGCCATCACCTCCTTTTTCGCGTTTCAACTCCTGAATTTCCGGTCCAATTTCCGGCGCGATTCCGCCACCTTGGCCGTCATCATCGCCAACAACAGCACGGCTGCCATGGCCTTCAAAGATGAACAGGCCGCAGCCGAGGTCGTCGGAGCGCTCCAGGCCGATCCCAAAGTTCTAGCAGCCACCCTGATCCTGCCAGATGGCTCGCCTTTCGCTCACTTTGGAAAGACCGAAGACGCCCAAACGCTGTCTCAGTTTCCCTCTCCGGGAGCATGGCGCTTTGTCGATGGAGACCTGCTTGTCACCCAACCGGTCAAGTTGAACCGAGAACAATTGGGAATGCTTTACCTGCGCTCGGACTATCGCCGAACCTTTCTCGACCTGCTCGGCTTCTACGGGAAGGTGGTTCTTGGGGTCATGTTCTTGTCCATCAGCCTGGCAGTGTTCCTTTCGAGCCAATTGGGGCGCACGATTACAAATCCGATTCTGCACCTGGCCCAAATTGCCCGGGTCGTAGGCGAAAAGAAGGATTACTCGTTGCGCGTTAAGGTAGGGGCACGAGGCGACGAGTTGGGCCGGCTGGCAGAATCTTTCAACGAAATGCTCAGCCGCATCCAGAGTCAGGATGCCGCCCTCAGCCTCTCCCAGCAGAGAATGGAGGCACTGATCAACTCGATTGTCGGCATCGTCTGGGAACGCAAACCCGATACCTTCCAGTTCACTTTCGTAAGCCGCCAGAGTGAAGACATCCTGGGCTATCCACCTCAGGCCTGGCTGGACCAGCCTGATTTTTGGGAGCAAAAACTCCATCCACAGGATGCTGCCAAAGCCATCCACACCGGCGCCGAAATGGCCGCACGCACTCAATCCTACACTTATGAATATCGCATGATCGCCGCCGGCGGCCGGACGGTTTGGATTCGCGAGAGCGGCACGGTACTGGTCGAGCAAGGCAAGCCGGTGGCCATGCGCGGCATTTTCCTCGACGTCACCCGCGAAAAGCTGGATGCCGAGCAGCTTGACAAGCTCAATCGGCAGTTGATGAGCACTTCCCGGCTAGCCGGCATGGCCGAGGTCGCCACCGGCGTGCTCCACAATGTCGGCAACGTGCTCAACAGTGTCAGCGTCTCCGCCACCGCTGTCGCCGAGCGCCTGCGCCAGTCCAAACTCTCTAATCTCCAACGCGCCACAGCCCTCTTGCGCGAGCAAAATGGCCAGCTCGCCCAATTCCTCACCACGGATCCCAAAGGCAAAATTCTTCCCGAATACCTCGCCAGCGTGGCGGACCAATTGGCCGGGGAACAGAAGAACCTGATTGCGAAGATGGATTCGGTCAACGAGCACGTCGAGCACATCAAAGAGATCGTGGCTATGCAGCAGAGTTACGCCAAGGTTTCGGGTGTATATGAAAACCTGGCAGTAGTTGCCTTGGTCGAGGATGCCTTGCGAATGAACGCCGCCGCGTTCGATCGGCATGGCATCGAGATCGTTCGCCACTTCGCCGGAAACATCCCGCCCGTCTGCGTGGACCGGCACAAAGTACTGCAAATCCTCATCAACCTGGTCCGAAACGCAAAGTATGCCATGGCATCCCAGGACGATGCCTCCAAGCGCCTCACCGTTCGCGTGGAAATGACTTCGCCCGATCGCGTCAGCATCCGCATCGCCGACAATGGTGTCGGGATTGCCCCGGAAAATTTGACCCGGATTTTCAACCACGGCTTTACAACCAAGAAAGATGGCCACGGCTTCGGACTCCATAGCGGCGCCAACGCAGCCAAAGAAATGGGCGGCACGCTGATCGCTCATAGCGAGGGCCCAGGCAAAGGCGCCGAGTTCACTCTGGACTTACCTACTGCCGCCTGCGCCCGGCAAAAGGAAACCTCACCAACGCGCACCAGCATATGAACAGCAAAGACCTCAAGCTTAATCATCGCATCCTCATCGTTGATGACAACACCAGCATCCACGGCGACTTCCGCGAGATTCTCTGCCCGGACCACTCCGGCGACGCCGCTGTCAACCGCATGGAAGAGGTCCTCTTCGAGCAGGACAAACTGCCTCCGCCGGAGACCTGTTTTGAACTCGACTCCGCTTATCAGGGCCAGGAGGCCTTGGAACTGGTTAAGCAGGCCCTCGCCAGCCAGCGCCCTTACGCGCTGGCTTTCGTGGATGTCCGAATGCCGCCCGGCTGGGACGGTGTGGAAACCATTGCGCGCATTTGGGAAGCCGATCCGGAACTGCAAATCGTCGTCTGCACCGCCTATGCCGATTATTCCTGGGAAGAAATGCGGGCCAGGGTCGGCCAACCCGACAGCCTTTTGGTGCTCAAGAAGCCGTTCGATAACATCGAAGTGCGCCAACTCGCTCATGCATTAACCAAGAAGTGGCTGCTCAATTTACAGGCCCGTTTGCAGATAAAAGAACTGGCCAGCGCGAATGAATCGCTCGCGATGTCCGAAGAGCGCTTCTCGAAGGCCTTTCACGAAAGCCCTGTTCCGAGCGGCATTCAGAGCGTCGGCGACCTCCGCTTCGTGGATGTCAACCAGCGCTTCGCCGAGGTCGCCGGCTACAAACGCGACGAGATGATTGGGCGCAGCCCGTCCGAGTTGTTCCTATGGGAAAAACCTGAAGTGGCCGATGCGTGGTACAAAGATTTAGCACAGCAGGGGGTGGTGCGGGACCGCGAGGCCACCATCCGCAAACCGGACGGGGCTTTGCGCGAAATGCGCGTCTGCCTTTCCGGCGTCATGCTGGGCGGGCAGCCGCACGTGCTGCTCCTTGCCCAGGATGTCTCCGAGCGCGTTTTGCTGGAACGGCAACTGCGTCAGGCCCAAAAGATGGAAGCAATCGGCCAGCTCGCCGCAGGCGTCGCGCACGATTTCAATAATATCCTCACCATCATCCAGGGCCACGCCGGTTTGCTGCAGCACAAATCGGCCCCCGGCAGTCCACAAGCAAAATCTTCCCAGGAAATCTCCGTCGCCGCTGCCAGTGCCGCCACTCTGATCCGGCAGTTGCTCATGTTCAGCCGCAAGCAGGTCATGCAATTCCGGCATCTGGACCTCAACGAGCTCCTGCGCAACGCCCTCAAGATGCTCCAAAGGCTCGTGGGCGAACACGTCCGCATTGAATTTCATCCGCACGAATGGCTTCCTGCCATTCATGCAGACCCCAGCATGCTTGAACAAATCGTCATGAACCTGGCCGTCAACGCGCGCGACGCGATGCCCACCGGTGGCCGCGTCTTGATCGCCACGTCCCTGGCTGCCGTTGAACGCGCGCCCTCCCCCATGGACCCTGAACAACGCACCGGCCAATACATTTGCCTGTCGTTTAGCGACACGGGCGCGGGCATGGACACCCAGGTCCTCAGTCGCATCTTTGAGCCCTTCTTCACCACCAAACCCGTCGGCAAAGGCACTGGCCTGGGCTTGTCCACCGTCTTCGGCATCGTCCGCCAGCACCATGGCTGGCTCGAAGTGGAAAGCAAACCGAAGGAAGGCACCAAGTTCCGCGTCTTTTTCCCACCCAGCCTCCAAACGCCAGAGAAAATCGACCGCACCATCGAGACCGTTCTGCATCGGGGCTGCGAGACCGTTCTGGTGGCCGAGGACGAAACAGCCTTGCGCCAGATGGTTGTCGAGGTGCTCGAGCTTCAGGGTTATACAGTTCTGGAAGCCGCCTCTGGCCGCGAGGCCCTCGAAGTATGGCAACAAGCAAAACGTCCGGTCGATCTTCTCCTGACCGACATGGTGATGCCCGGTGGCATTATGGGCGGCGAGCTTGCAGAACGTCTCTCGAAGAAATGTCCCCATCTCAAGGTGATTTACACCAGTGGCTACAGCCCCGGCATGGCCGGCCAGGACCTGTCGCTGCTGGAGCGGCGCAACTTCCTGCCCAAGCCCTACTCCATCGGCAAACTGGCCCAATTCGTCCGCGAATGCCTGGACGCCCCAGCCCAGCACAATGGAAACGGCGCCTGTCGTTCCACATTAGCTCCTGAGCTGGTTTAGCTGCTTGACAGTTACCGTCTTTCCGGGCATGTTTGCTCTGTCCCGTGCAAACATTATCCTCAGCAAAGCGACAGGCCCGTGGCCTAGCCGCTGGCCAGCGACGACCGGGCTTTACTCTCATCGAACTGCTGGTTGTCATCGCTATCATTGCGATCCTCGCCGCGATGCTGCTGCCCAGTTTGTCAAAAGCCAAGGCCAAGGGCCAAGGCGCCCACTGCATCAATAATTTGCGCCAACTGGACCTGGGTTGGCTGATGTACGCTACTGACAACCGGGACGTGCTCCCCGGGGATGATTGGAAGAAAGAGGCTACGCCGGTGCAGGATGCGGGGAACTGGGTCAGCGGCTGGCTCAGCCCGGACGGCGAAACCGGTTACGACAAAACTCACAATACGAATATCACCTACCTCCTGGATCCGCATTACTCTCAGATTGGCCCGTATGTCCGTGCGGCGGGGGTTTACAAGTGCGTTGCGGACCAAAGCATTACCACCATTATGGGCCGAGCCTACGCCCGGGTGCGGAGCATGTCGATGAACTGCTGGATGGGGGCTAACGCAGAGCCGTGGAATGCCGGCTTCCGCACGTTTGCCAAGAGCACCAGCATCACTTTGCCTGGACCGAGCGACGCCATGGTGTTTATCGATGAGCGGTCAGACAGCATTGATGACGGCTACTTCGCTGTCGATGAAGTGGCCCAGCAACTCGTCAATCTCCCGGCGGGTTATCATAACGGCGCCAGCGGGATTACGTTTGCCGATGGACATGCTGAGATTCACAAATGGCACGATGGGCGCACGACGCCGCCCCTCTTGACGGTCTTTCATAAATTTGTGCAATGCCCAGGCAACCGGGACTTGGCGTGGCTCCAGCAGCATGCCACCAGCCGGCAGTAGTTGTTCCTCAGTTTCGCTCGTTGTTCCCAACCAATTCTTCGGGCGTCACGATCAGATCGATTTTTTCCGTGTGCCGGAGCACCGTGAGAACCGATGGCTGCCCAATAGCGCCAGCTACCAGGTGGCGATGCAGTTCGTCAATTCCTGAAACTTTCTCCCCTTCGAAAGCAACCATGATGTCGCCCTCGTGCAGGCCGGCGCGCATGGCCGGACTCCCTGGCTCAATCCCGGCCACCAGCACCCCATGGTCCACCGCCAGGCGATGGAATCTCACCACTCGCGGGTGAATGGCGATATTCTGGCCAGCTACACCAATCCAACTGCGCCGGATGCGGCCTTCTTTAATCAACCACCCCGCAACGAATTCGGCTGTGTTGCTGGCAATGGCAAAGCAAATGCCTTGCGCCGGCAGAATGATGGCCGTATTGACGCCGATGACTTCACCGCGCGAATTGACCAACGGCCCGCCCGAGTTGCCCGGGTTGAGCGCCGCGTCGGTTTGAATCACATTATCGATTAGCCTGCCGGATTGAGAGCGCATCGAGCGGCCCAGGGCGCTGACAATCCCCGCTGTCACCGTCTGGTGAAAGCCAAAGGGGCTCCCGATGGCAACGGCTATTTGCCCGACGCGAATAGCATTCGAATCGCCAAGCCGCGCATGGACAAGCTGCGAGACATTGACACGGATAACGGCCAGATCGGTCTCCGGGTCCTCCCCGATCAACCTGGCTCCGACCACCCGCCCATCCGCCAGTGGTACTTCCAGCTTGTCCGCGCCATGGACCACGTGGCTGTTGGTAAGAATAAAACCGTCCGGCGCAATGACAAAACCCGAGCCTGTCCCGCCCGATTGTGAACCGCGGCGCCCTTCGCGGTTGGCGTGAGACACGCGAATATTTACCACCGCCGGACTGACCTTCTCGACTACGCCTGTAACGGTATTGGAATAGCCTTCCAGCAATGCCTCATCGCCCGATTCGGGCCGGATGGGCGTTGTGGCGGTGACGGGATTGCCCTCGCCGAACGAGCGAATCAGCTCAATTCTTTTGTGGTCCTTAACTGTCTTTGGAATTCTCATTTGAAGCATTCGTCATCAATGATGTTCACAATCAATCGCTGCTTCGGCATGTTGCGGATTGCTTGTTTGTTGCTTGTGCTGGATTTCGAGCCAACTTCCGTTGGGATCGCGGATTTGAAGAATCGGGCCATGGGCGTCGGGCAGCGTTCGGGTTTCATAGCCCAGGAGCGGAGCGCGATGGCTCAGGCAATAAAGAATCTCTTTGACCGGCACATCGAGACGGTAGGAAATCAGGCCCGTGCTGTTTGACGGAGGAGCGGCGTGGCCGGCCCAGGTGTTGACGCCAATATGATGATGGTACTCGCCGGCCGCCAAGAACAGGGCATCGGGAATCGAGCGTTGGGTGACCGCCAACCCCAGGAACTCATGGTAGAACCGGTCCGCTGCCGGCAGGTTGGCGACGTGCAGATGGATATGGCCAATGTCCGTCTCTGCCGGCGGCTCAGGCGGGGCTGGGGTGTCTTGAACGCTCTTCAGCAGGTCCCGCACATCGAGTGGTTGGGTGACCATCGCCAGGTGGCCTCTGCGCCGCGGCCACTGTGTGGGTGGCCGATCGGCATACAACTCGACGCCATTGCCCTCGGGATCGCTCAGATAAATTGCCTCACTCACTCCATGATCGGACGCGCCCTCCACCGGATACCCGTTATTTATCAGCCGCTGAAACGCATGGGCAAGGTCACGCCGCTCAGGATAGCGAATGGCGAGATGATAGAGTCCAATGGAGCGCGGGGGCCGTTGCGGAGCGCTCGCGTCTTCGCTCAGCACAAGGAGTTCCGGCCCTGCGCCGGCCGACAGAACGGCCTGGGAACCGTTTGGATGATGCGCGCTTAGCCCGAGCACATCCGCATAGAACCCCAACGAGCGCTCGAGGCTGGCGGTGCGCAGATGGACCTGGCTGACACGGGTTTGTTCAGGAAGGAACGCTTTCATAGCAAATGTTCACTCATATCGAGTGGTTTCGACCAGCGAGGATGGACGCAGTTCCGGCGTGGGTTGCCCAAGCGGGTTTGCCAGCGTCAGCGTAACCGGCTGAAAAGCTGCAATCGCCGGGTAATGAGGCAGGAGCGGGGCGGGTTTTGGGTCCATGCTAGCTGGTTCAGCGACCTGGCTTGTTCTGCTGCTGGCATTTCCGCGGTGAATCCCTCGATCTAGGCCGCTGTGCCATTGGACATATTTGAAAGCTACGTAAGCTGCGATCAGACCCAGCGCCAGCACCATCGCGCCCAACCCAAGTTTGTTCAGGCGCGCCAGGATATCCTCGACCTGGTTGTGGAACAAAAAACCGGCCGCTACGTAGCAGGTGCCATAAATTAAGGAACCCAGGCTGTCGAATACCAAAAACCGACGGGTGCTCATGCCCAGCGCGCCTGCAAGCGGCGGCATAACCGCGCCCAAACCAGGAAGGAATTTTGCCGCAACAAGTGCTTGGACACCATGCCGGGCAAACAAACCGTGGGTGCGCCCTACGCATCCCTTCGGAGCGAGGCACACGCGGCAAAACAAACCCAACACACGCTGACCACCTCGGCGGCCTATATAAAACCAGATTGAGTCCGCCATGACGCTGGCCAATATGACCAGGCCGACAGCCCAGGCCGGGTTCAGCTTTCCTGCCGCACCCAGAGCCCCAGCCGCTAACAGCCACGGCGCCGCTGGGATGGGCAAGCCAGCCTGCTCGACAAAGACCAGAGCAAATAGAAGTGGTCCGCCGTGGCTCAGCAAAAATTGCGCAACATCATTCATAAGTTCCTGGTTTTTCCGAGTGCCGGACGCGCTCAGGCTGGCTTGCGGGTTTATCATGCCACGCCAGCCCGTAAAGAAGCGTTAGAATCACAACAGTAACAAGAATTGTGAACATAAGAAGGTTCCTTTCAGCTTACGGCAGTCACAGACACCCTGGCATAGCGCGAATTCCCAGCGACGCCGGTTGCATGCGGATCGAGGGTGGGGGCGCCGTCCACAAGAAAGAGATATTGGCGATGCCCATGGCTTAAGGGCACCTGGAGAAACCACCAACCGCCCTCGCGTCGTTGCATGGGGTGGGACCTTGGATTCCAATCATTAAAATCGCCCATGAGAAAAACGGCCTTCCCCTCGGGGGCGGCGCAATAAAAACTGATCGGCTTCACCATCTCCTTGGCGGAATAGTGGGTAGCCGAAAGTGTATCTAAAACTGTATCCATACGTCGTTTCCTGGTTAAGTTCAGCCTCACTGCTGAAGCTATTCAAGAGGCTTCATGCCATAAGCGTGCCAAAGGGGGTTTATTTGGGGTCTGTCAGATGTAAGCTGTTTGAGAACAGCTTGATATATTTGGAATCCTACCGGTTCTTAGGGGCTTATACTCACAACGGTTTTTCGTGATTAGCTAAAGCTCGCTGCTCCAACAACGATTGAGCGTTGAGGTCAGGGGCGCAGCAAGGACGGACAGCAGAGCGGCCCAGGACCTTTCGAACCCAACTCCAGGGGTTGCTGTGCGCCCTCATTTGCTTCAACTTCCCTGCGTATGCAGCAACAGCGCCATTGTTCAGCCGTATGTGTCCTTTTGCTGGCAAACCTGCTGGTGGCGCTCCGCCTGAGGTTGGTGGCTGCCGGCCCGGCGCCGGCGGCGTGAATCTGCCGAAAGTCCAGATAACGAAGGGGAAGTTACTGGCCCGTTGGGAACCAAACCCGCATCTCATTTGGCCCCCGATTGCACCACGCGTAATAGGGGATGCAGGTCAACGCTTCGTGATTCTCGTTCGACGAAACTTTCACGGCCAGCAGGCCGCCGAGCAGGTCTGGCTGGTCCTGGGTCTGGAATGAGAGAGGGCCGGGAAGAACTTTGTCGAGCACCTCGCCGTGATTGTCCGCTCCTTCCGCGCAATAGACCAGTGGCCCGCGTTCGAGCGCAAAGCGGCCCACATCGGCCTTAACGGCAGGATTGGCGACAACCCGCCGCACTGGCATTTCGAGGTCCAGCGTCACGGTGTCGCCACTCTTCCAGCGGCGCTTGATTTGGGCGAAGCCGTCTGCAAGATGAACCTTCTGGGCCTTGCCATTGACCGCGAGCTTCACGCCCGGCATCAGGCCATCGTCATAGCGATAGAGATCGCTGGGCACAGGCTTGCTGAGAGCCCAGCCGGGGATGCGTACATTAAGCGTAAACCGCGCTGGGGAACTGCATGCCAGTTCCAAAACGATATTGCCATCCCACGGGTAGTGCGTGGTTTGTTTGATCTGAAGAGGTTTGCCGGCCATCTCGAGGCAAGCAGCGCCGCCGATGAACAGATTCACAAACAACTCATCACCGCGAGTTGCATAGATGAAATTGGCTATCTCGGGGAAAAAGCGCACGTCATTAACCGGACAGCAGGAACAGCCGAACCAGGGTGCGCGCTCGCAGGCGCCCATATTGAATTTACGTTTGCCGTCGCTTTCCAGCGGGTTGGGATAAAAGAAACGGTCTCCTGAAATGCCCACACCGGAGAGGAAGCCATTGTAGATGACGCGTTCGAGCACATCGAGGTACTTGGCATCACCATGGAGCAGGAACATGCGCTCATTCCATAAAGCATTGGCAATGGCCGCGCACGTTTCCAGGTACGCGTTGGCATTGGGCAGTTCATAATCGGCGCCAAAGGCCTCTCCGCCCGGTCTTGCCCCAACCCCGGCGGTGATGTGAAGTTTCTTGCTGACCACGTTCCCCCAAATCCGATCTATGGCCTGAACATAGGCAGTCTCGCCAGTCAGTGCCGCCACATCCGCGACGCCCGAATAAAAATAGCCGGCACGAACCGCGTGGCCCTCGGCCTCGCTTTGTTCAACGATGGGTTTATCGTCCTGCTGGTAAGGCCCTCGTAACTTGTGGGTCTCGGGCCGCCCGCGCAGGCCGCAGAAGAACCTCGCCTGGTCGAGATACTTTCGCTCCCCAGTGGTGCGGAAGAGCTTTACCAGCCCGATCTCGATCTCTTCGTGTCCCGGAGGTTCCTCGAGCTGGCCTGGACCCGGCCCAAACGTCTTGCAGATCAAGTCCGCGCTTTTGAGCGCCACGTTCAACAGTGAGCGCTTGCCTGTGGCTTGGAAATGCGCCACAGCCGCCTCATACAAATGGCCCTGATTATACAACTCGTGGCTGCCCGCCAGCCTCGACCAGCGCGTCGGCCCAAAGAAATCCACGCGCCCCTTGGGGTTGATCGTGCGCGCCGTATAAAGATAGCCATCAGGCTCCTGCGCCGCCGCAATCTTGGCGATCACGCCGTCAAGATACTCGTCCAACTTTGGGTCGGGATGCAGCGCCAGCGTATAAGAGGCCCCTTCAATCACCTTGTACACATCTGAGTCGTCAAAGGGAGTTCCAACAAAATCCCCCGGGATGAGTTTGCCGGCCTTGGCAAAGTTATCAATCCGGCCCGTCTCCTCGCATTTCTTGAAGTCATACCAAACCGTGGTGAGACGGTTGGTTTCCAAGCGAGGGGTCCAAAAGCTGTCCTCGACCTGAACACTGGTGAATGGGACCGGCTTGAATGGATAATCCTTAATCTCCAGTGCGTTTTGCGCCGCAGCCATGCTCAGAGCGCCGGGAAGAAAAAGAAGGGCTGGAAGAAGCTTCATTTATGCCGACCAGCCTAGCAGGCCCAGGCCCTCATCTCAAGAGCGAATCCCCCGCCCTGCCTTCCCCGGATGGGAAAGCCGGAATTTTGGCCATTTGAACACAAAAACCGCAGTTTCAACTGCGCACCGGGCCGCCCGGGACGGGGTTCGCTCCTCCCTCAAACGAAGGTTAAAAACGTTAAAACCGAACTCTTCTACGGGCGATCCCTTTTTGGACGTTCAAAGATTATTTCGATGACGCCGCTACCGGTTGCTGCTTGGCAGCTACTCCCCAATTAAAAAGCGCGTTCATCCAGAAGTTCCAAAGGGTCACCAGCATAATTGCCAGGAGATTGGACGCGGATAAGTTTAGCCCCAAACGGCTATAAAATAGATTCAGAAGCGCAACGGCGAAACCGATTCCCACTCCGCAAATAGTTTGGAATTTGACCATACGAAGCAGCACGCCAGAGCGTCTCCCCAAGTTAATAGCGAAGCCGCGAAACGTCCAAACTTCATTGAGCACGAAATTGGTCAACATGGCGGTTTCAGCCGAACAAGACTTGCTCAAGCTCAGATTCCACTGCATTTGGCGGGCAAGCAAGTGCAACATACCCATATCCACAACTACCCCGCTTCCACCAACAATGCAGAATTTTACGAACTGCTTTAGGCGCACCGAGTTCCCCAAATTCGAGGCTTCCAGGCTCATATCAAATGAGCCTGGATAGGCTAAAGGGGACTTGGGCTAGGGCACCCATAATTCCTCGTGCGGCAGGTGGTCGAAATTCCACCGCGCTGCGTCCGAATCGCTGAACGCTATCCACTGCCACCAACGTTTCCACTCGACGTGACTGTCCACAAAAACCATGTCCGCTCCTTGAGTGTGTACCGCGCCTATAGCCGAGGAGCGGGCGCTGGCGGAACTTGAATACAACCCGGGCATGAAGAGCCCCCAGCAGGGTTTGGCGTTGAGTGGGGCCGAAAAGTGCCTTGCCGCCTCAATGCTGTTGTCTCCGCAAGCGATCATGTCCGCGGGCGCCATGATTTCGCCAGGCCGGCGGCTTATCCCGGCGAACAGATACGGACCGCTCAGCGCCCCGCTGTCCAACCCCAACGATTGGATACTAACCCCTGGGCCGAGCCCGGCCCAGTTCATCGCATAACAGAACGGGGGACCGAAGCGAGAACCGGGGAAATTGGTCCAGCCAATTCCCGGCGGTTGCGGCCGGGTCCACCAGTGAAATGAGTCTGGGAATGAGGGGCAATAAACCACATCTCCGTTGTTGGCCAAGTAATGAGCGAGGAAGTAATTCCAGAGGATGCGATTTGCGTAATTTCCCGGGACCGCAAACATAGGCGGGTAGCGATTGTTGTCGTCTGCATAAAGGCTGAGCGCCAAGCCAACCTGGTGGAGATTGTTTTGGCAGAATGCGCGCTTCGAAGCCTCCTTGGCCCGGTTAAGGACCGGCAGCAAGAGGGCGGCCAAGAGCGCAATAATTGCAATCACGACTAATAGCTCGATCAAGGTGAATGCGCTGCCGCTTGAAATTGTGAGCTTCGGGGTGATGGCTTCCTGGCGGTATCTGATGGGATGGGACTTGGGTCTCATGGATTGTTTCTGCGCGTGTTTAAAACCGAGCCCCGGGGTACAACGATTTGAGCGCCGCACCGAAATTATCGCGCAAAAGGGCCTTGCCGGTTGGACTTCGGGGGTCGAATCGTACAGGAACATCGTTGGTGTCTGTCACCTGCGTCAGATAGAGAGTGCTCTGCAGCGGGGTTGGGTCTGAATCGCTCCCATATTCGAAAAATGCCTTGAATCGGCCGGACTGAAGGCAAAACTGAACCGGGTCGCGGTCCCCATTTTGGGCTGCTATCACCACGTCATTTTGTGTTTTGCGGAAGAGAGATTCGCCGTCCACAGCATTAGCCAGCCCCACTCCGAGATAATCCAAGACGGTGGGCAGCAAGTCAACCAGGCTCGCATCCGGCAAGCGGTGACTCGCAGCGCCCGGCAGCTTGGCGCCCTCAGGGAATTTCAAAAGGAAAGGGATGTGGGTTTGGGGCCGGAAAATATCGCTGGCATGGAGGAGGCGGCCATGTTCGAGGAACTCTTCGCCGTGATCGCCCACGCAACAGATGATTGAATCCTTGTAACGGCCGCTTTTCCTGAGCTTGTCCAGGACCTGCCCGATTAGTTTATCCTGGAAATGGAGCGCATTGCGGTACCGATTTTTGATGAGCTCAAGCTCCCTGCTGCCTATTCTGAAGTTCGAATAATCCCAGGTCTTGCAAAAAGGTGTGAACGTGGCCTTGTCGCTCGAAGGCCAGTTGTAATCATGATGGGTCGAGTGAAAGAAAATCAAAAGCAGACTGGGCCGCCCCGGTTCTTCGAGGGCCTTTAAAACTTCCTTTGTTACGGCGATGTCCCGCGCAGGGGCCCCCTTGATTCCTGACTGCTCTTCGTCCCGCATCGAGTCGCACAGCGCTATTCGATCGCCGAAGGCGATTTCATCGACATCATGATAATGCAGCGTGCTGCTGCAGAAAACGTTCACTTTATAGCCGAGGTAGCGAAGATACGCCAGCGGGAGACTTCCCTGGTGGGCGCGCGCCCGTTTCTCGATCCCATAATAAATGGCAAAGTTCCCGGTCAACAGCGCGTACCAGGAGATGTGGCTGGTGTTGCCGGATGAGAGCGCATCGGGAAAGGACAGGCAGTCCGCGCTGAACCGCTTTAGGTTCGGCGTAATCTCCTGGGTAACGAAATCTCCCCGGGTGCTTTCCAACACGAATACGAAAATGCCGGGCAGATTCGTTGCGCCCCGATGAAGCGTTCTGAGAGCCATCACCAAATCCTGGCCCTGCCTCAGCGAGCGCAGCTTCGCCGGTTCCAGCTTTAGCAGCCCGGTCATCCTCCTGCCAACGCCAATCCGGACAGGCATTGCCGCCTCGAGGTCATGAAAACGCGAGTCCCAGCCGAGGTGATGATCCCATCGCTCCAAAACCCAGCCCGAGCCGGCCGCAATAATGAGGACCGCCGCCAGCGAACCGACAGTCGGCTTTTTCCACCCGGATCGCATCCACACGACGGCAAGCGAATAAGCGAGGGTCAGCGCTAAAACCAGCCCGGCCCCCTCCGCGAAGCGGTGCAGGCTGCCCGTCGAGATTCCAATATGCTCCCAGTTTTCGGCCAGGTGCTGCAGTCCGCCCTCCAGCAAAATATTCAGGCCACGCAACAAATGAATGGACATCATCCGGTACAAAAGGGCATCGAGGTACAGCACGCCAACGAAGGCATAGACGAAGAACACGAACGCGACCCGCCAGGCCCTCCCCTTCTTCATAATCAATCCGTCCAAGGCCACAATGGGTAAAAACAGCAAAACGGCCTGCCCCACGAGAAAGAGGTAAGCTGCCGCCTCCTGGGCGGGGCGAAAGAAACTAACGCTCCGGGACGCCAGGTACTCTATCCAGCAGTAAAGCAGGAAACCGGGCGCCCAAGGAGCGGGGTCCAACTCGATTTCATAGCCCAGCGTCATCCTCAGCCGCTTAAGCGCCGCCTTCCAGAGAGTGGATGCTTTTTCAAAGCAGTTCATGGCCCACTTTTTATCCAGCCCACTCGAAGTTGATGTGGCGCAGCAGCAACCAAGCTTGAGCCAGGAGCAGCAACGGAAGCGCGCACGAAAACAAAAGGTGCGTTACCCTCCCTCTCCACGCGAGCGCCAGGACGATAAAGAGCGGGAAACACATCATCATGTTGCGGGTGTAGGAAAGGAATACGGAGGCCATTGCGGGCACAACGCCTACAAGCAGCGCGTACCAAAAATAGGTCTTGTCCAAGCGCCAGACGAAAGGAAGAGAGGCGGCTACCAGCAGGAACAGGCCCCGATCGATGGCTGAATCCGTCATGCCATGAAGCTGGGTGGGAGCCGTCAGTGCGGACCAGAAGCCGGCAGGGTCCAGGATGTGGGCTACCGACGGGGCATTTGGGAAAAATCGCTGCGCCTGGAACCCTTCAACCGCGTTTCCGGTTGCCATGCGCATAAACACGAAGTAGCACAGATAGCCCAGCAGCGGACCATCGCAGGCCAGGTACGCCATCAGAGGTTTCCGGTGCGCCGCCAGATACCACAAAAGCGGGACAACCGCGAAAACGCCGACGGCTTTCGTCAGCGGGAGGAAAAATCCAACCACGGCGGCCCAGAAAAATTTTTCGCGGAAGAGCAGGAGAAAAAAGAGGACGATCAGGAGAAAAAAGAGCGACTCGGTGTAGATGAACGAGAAAAACAGCGCGCCTGGAAACGCCAAAAGCAGCACCAATGCCCGATTGGCAACGTCCAGCCCATGAGAACTGAAAACCAAATAATGAAATAGCATCCACCCCGCCACCGAGAGCAAATTCGCCAAAAAAAGGCCGGCGAGGAACGGGTCATGCCCGGTCGCATACGAGCAGACCCGGATCAAAAGAGGCCAAAGTGGATAGAACGCGCACGAGTGGGAGCCTTTCTGGTAACCGCTCTGGCTGAGAAACAGGTAGTGCGCCGCATCCCAGGTAGCCAGATGTGTGGCGAAGGTCGGCCCGCCATCTCTCGGCCAATGAATGCACCGATCGTAGGCCCCTTGATTCAGGGCGGGGATCAGCCACACGGAGCCGATGATAAGGGTAAGGCAGACGGCTTTAACGACGAGCGAAGCGGCGAGCACCTTCCGCCAGGGCCAGGGTTGCCGCACCTGCTCTTGGGCTCCCGGCGTTGGCTCGGGTACGGCGCGGCAAGCCTGCGAGGTTCCCGCCGAAGGGACGAGGCCCTGCGAGTCCTCATATTGCTGAACAGGGCCGCGGGGGAACTCGGCCCTGCGGTTCAGGAGATGTTTTGCAAGTTCGGTACTCACGTTCCTCCGCCGTCAGAACCCCGCCTTTTTCCGTATGCTCTCGTGCGCATACAGCCGGTTGTCCTGGTCTTCATAGACCAGCCGGTACTCCGCCGTCAGGAGGGCCTGGAATGGCACCTCACGCGAATCATTCCTTAAAAGGACGATTCCCGGCCTATACTTCTGCATCTCGGTGGCCATCCGGGCGCTGGTCATCTCACCCGCCCAGAGTCGTTTCAGCGGCACGACGGCTATCGGCGGTGGAATCGGGATGCCGGCATGAAAAGAATACACGAGCCGATCGGCGTACATCCATTGCGTAAAGGGTTTCAGCCGCTTGATTTGGTCCAGCACCAGCGAGTTGTAAAGCTGCGGTGAGTTGCGGATGCCCCTAATCTCCAAGTACACCCGCGTGACCATCCACGGCACCGATACTGCCAAATATGTCGCAAATAACAATGCAATGGCCCGGGAGCCGCCCTCCTTCGCTTCACCATGACGCGGCGAGGCCATAAGTCTCCATCCGGAGGGACGAGCTCCCGCGAGTCCCCATTTTACGAAGGCCACTGTTGCCGCCCACTCAATGCCCACCCCGGCGCACCAGCACAGCGGGATGGCGTTATGGATATAGTAGTACGACCACCACGGCCTGTGAATGGCAAAGACCAGAATTGAAAGCGCGAGCCAGGCGACTGGCAAAAAATTCATCGGCTGCACACGGGCCCGTCGAACGAACATCAACGCCCCTGCGAGCGCTGGTAAAGTGACATCCCAGTTCCTGAGAAGCACGCCCCAGTCGTATGGATAATCACTTGCTGAACCATACTCGAACGACCTGGCCCTGGCGAAATGCGAGGACCAGGTTTGTCCAAAATTCCGAAGAAACGCCCCACCATCAATCAGCAGATCTATAAGCACGTAGGAACCCATCAGTCCGACCCCGAAAACCACCAGGCGGCCGGCGAAAAGTGCCAGGGCGCGTCGATCCGCAAAGAGGCCGCCTCGGAACCCAGGAGCTTCTCCTCTGCCCCAGGTCCGACCTAGGCAGAAAGAGCCCCAACCGGGGTGCCTCTCCGTTATCTCTGTTTCCTCCTGTTGAGATTCGCTGCCCGGACTAGGCAACCGACGGGCTAGGAGCAAAAGCGCGACCAGCGGCAGCAAATACATCGGAACGAGCTTCATTTGCAACGCCGAGCCGAAAAGAATACCTGCCAGCACCTCGCGAAGGCGCCACCGGTCCCGAGGCATTATGAGAAGCACCGACAGCGCCGCTACTGCTGTTGCGAGCGAAGGCATCTCGAGCATGCAGGAAGAGCTGAGCTCGAGGAAACCTGGACAGGCGATTAGCAGCAGAATTGTCAAAAAAGCGAGCATGGGCCGTCCGGTGATCCTGTTAACCAAGGCATAAAGGGATGCCAAAAGGACCACGGCGAAGCTCACGGTTATCAGCCGAGGAACCAAAACCGACTCGGAAGTGTGCTTCAACGCTTGAGCAACAAGAAACGTGTGAAGCGGCGGCTGGTCGTTCCAGATATCCGTGTATAACCTATAACCATGCATATACAGGGTAACCTTGACAAGTTCAAAACCTTCGTCACTACCCACCTGCACGGCGCTTCCCAGGGGAATTAAAATGCACAACTCTGCAAAGACGGCTACAAGGGCGAGACGTATCCAGCCCCCGAGCGCTACCGACTTGCTAGACGCGAGGAGTTGCGCAGCGGGGTTGTTGGCGATTACGTTCATAAAGGTGGCGTCACCGCTATTATAGATCTAGGCGTCCGCGTCGCGTTCAGAAGGTGGTTGAGGGCGCGATGGATTCTGGTGAGACGACTATGGCTCTTTCGCGGAACTTGGGTCGCTGATTCTACCCATAAAAATAATAGCATGGCTGACGTTATCTAGAATGAAGAACACGAAAGGATGATCCGCTTTGAAGAGCGGAGGGACCTCGCCGAGGGCGAGGAATCCCGTTGTTGCAGAGGCGGCCTCCGACCCCCACTCATCCACCGTCAAAAAGGCGCTATGCAGGACGGTGCGTAAGTACAGGCCGCTCTTATCTGAGATGCCGCACAGGTCGGCACGGGTCGGAGAAAATACGTCGCGAACGCCGAAGCTTCGCAGAACTTCTCTCAATGACTCTTCGGAACTGCAAGCAAACCTGGGTAGCCATACCTCCACCTCCTGGCTCTTCATTGAGCCGAGAATACGGCGAAGCTCCTTGTTTGTGAGCGATTTCTCGACCTCACGGAAGGACGCCTCGTGCACCGGCAGCAGAATCAGCATCGATAGAGTATCCTCGTACGGAAGCTGGATTGCCTGAATCGTTTCGTTGGTTGCGTAAAGGAAAACGCCTCTTTTCCGCATCGTAGGAATTGGACGAGACTCATGGGCGCCGCTATGGAAAGGAACTTCTGCCGTTCTATGTGGGTCGAACCCGTCGAGCCATGCGCCCTTGAAGTAGATGGCGTTCGCGACTATCAACCGCATATCCGAGCGTATTCCGGATCCACCGGCAAGGTGAAGGATTTTTCCTCGAGTGGCTTTGCTCACCCAGCTATCTATTTGTGCCGATGCATCTGGATCGTCGAAATTAATCGGCTGCATGAGCGCGTCATAGTCGCGTTGGACGATGGCTGAAAACTGTGTTCTCAGGGGCCAGCCCTGCTGAACCCAAACCGAATTAGCAACGAACAGCACTTGCTGCTTAGTGGTCGTAGGGACTTGTCGCAAGAAAGGGGCAAGCCAATCGTCGGAGTTCGTCAGGCCATCAGGAAGATGAAGCGCAGTCCTCAGCTCCCTCGCTGTGCTTCCACAGGCGCCGCTGTGAATCATGGCCAGCGTAGTCGCTATTGAAATCGGCGAAAGGACCAGATTGCCTGGTTTCCTGGAAATTTGCGAATATAGTGAAAACGCCAGGTCGTTGTTGGCTGTCGCTGCGAGATTCGTCTCGTTTGGAGAGGCAAACACCAGAACGCCGGCGGAGGTCAACGAGCCGAGGAACATCATTAAGTAAACGCTTGTCTTCATTTCCATACTTTGCCTGTGTTGCTTGCGACATCCAGGGGCGGTAAGGGATCCCGAAGAATGTACTTCGGATTCTCAACTCGCAACTGCATAAGCCTTTTCTCCGGCAGCGAAAGCCTTATCGAAGCGACACTTCCTTCGCCTTCTTGACCCACCGCCCAATAAACCCACCAGACTCGTCCAAATTCGCGCCTTGCACCTCGCCCGTCAGATGTCTCTGGGGCTATAATGGTTTTGAAGTCGCGATTTAGACCGGTGACATCCATACCGACGGCCCTCATCCAATTGGTCGCGAGTTCGTACGCTGTGTTCGTCTCAGAATCGCTAAGCGTTAAGGATTGCAGTCCTCGCCATCCTTCATCAGTCGCTTGGTAGTGCATTCTTTCGAGATAGCAAAACTTCCGGTCATGTGATACGTAATACGTAAACTTTCGCGTGCTTATATTACCCACAGCCCCTGTCCGTTGTGAGAACCACTCAGGGCAGATGTACTCATGCGTGACCTTATTTTCGGTGATGGGCAGATCTTCCGGCAAAGCGAGAGCGAGCGCAACTGCGTTTGCCTCGTCAAGAATCAGTCTGCGAATTCCAGCTTCACGGGCTGACTTCCGTGGAGTCTGCCGCGGCTGGGGAAGGACCTGTGAATAATTGGTTATAGACCATTCTAAAATAAGAATAATATTGCAAATTCGTAAGGAAAGCCTTATGCGAACATTTACCCGGGGGTGCCGAATCGCTTGTGGTGTTATGCTGAACGCGCTAGAATTCGACATACTCGCAGATGATGTTAGAAACCTGGAGCCAAACCACCCCTAGTTATCCCCAGGTTACCAACCACGACCAGAGGCGAAGTCAGACTTCCAATCTCATTCGGCCAAGGATAGATATCTGAGTTTGAAGGCACAGGCAGAGGCCAAAGGTATTCCGACCGATCTGAAGCGTGAGCTATGCACTCCTTGAGTGGATCGCCCGACATCCATTCGGCATAAAATCCTTCTATCATCGATCCGAATCCTTTATAAGGAAAGTCGTCATCCCACATCGACGCGTCATCTGGGAATGCGACAGGATCCCTCCAACCAACGAACGCTTGGGGTCCCCTTGGGATCTTTTGCAGGAATTTGGCGGCTGCCACGGGGAAAATGCCGAAGGCCTCTGTCCATGAGGCGGACTCGCAACCGTTAATGAAAACGAAACGAAATGGATGACTAACGCTGATCCCGGCCACAGGATCCCATGTAACGCCTAGTGCGGAAGCTACTTCCCCAAAATCCAAATAAGCCGAAATCTTTCCGTCGGATAGTTGACCTCCGGCCTGATGGGCAGTAAGATATAGATTTTTTGTAAGCGGCTGAGCAAGATCATTAAGGAGCGCTAAAGCTGTCTGTCTATCAGGAATATAACCCGGGTAGGGAATGCACCCGTTGCAGTCGTATTGATTGAAAGTTGAGTCGTACCAGCCAGGGTTCTGCGGTTGGGTCAAAATGTCCACAACGTTTTCGGTATGGATCCATTGAGGTCCATAATGGGGCTCTGTCATCGCATCATCATGAAACATGAAAGCAACATCGAAGTTCCCGTCGGTCACTGGAATCGTCGCGTAATTGATTACCTGAGTGTCCTGCCCCGACCGGTCGGGATTGTGTAGATTCACGTCGAAAACGGCTCTGATGCTCGTGCCTGCAAACTTTGTTATTCCGTCGCTGAGCGTAAGGTCCCAAGTCTCCTCGATTGTGCCACTAGTTGTTGAGCTTGGTATCGTCTTAATGGGAGGCGCGTTCGGGTCCGCATTTGCGGCATCATAAAGTTTTATAGTGTAATCAGCGGAATTCTGAGGTAGGCTTGCGAACAGGTAAGCCCCATTTTCATTGTCAAATTCCGCTGAATTAACGAAGAATTGCGAGATCGTGCCAGAGTTAAACAAGCATGGAGCGCCGACGGCGAAGTTCCTGGTCCCAGGAAACCCAGTCCCCTTTAAGTCGAACCGAAGTTGGACAATCTGTGCGCCAGGGAGTTCGTAAGCGGCATTCCAAAGCAGAAGAGAACTGCCGTCGTTAGCTGCATGGTTCGATTGCAAATAAGCCTCATGCCCGTTTATACAGACTCTGAGGCGGCCCAGGGTGCTTATTGTACTGTAAGTAATCGGCTCCCTAAACGTTATGATGTCCGGCTCATCTCCTGTCATGACCTGTGCCCCTATAAAGGGATTGTCAGGGATAAGTGGCTTCGTGCCCAGTGCTCTCTCAATTCTTCCCACCATCCCATCACCGTCGAGATCAGTGTCATCATAGATTGGACTGTCTTTGTCGGCCACATAATTCACGCCATCTGATCCAATCGTCGAGTAGTCATGCAGCCAGTCTGTTTCAGAACCTTGGTCCCAGACGCCGTTGCCGTTTGAATCTTCAATATAATCTGCAATACCGTCCCCATCGCTGTCATAAGGTAATACGCCCCAATAATTTGTCGTGGCCACGTAATGCAGGCCGATATTGACGTTATGACCCGATGGCTCCTGGCCTTCCTTTACCTGATCAATGCGGGTGGTGTAATGATAAAGGCCCGCATCAGCGACAAGGCGGCTCCCTGCATTATAAAGCGGGGACGTGTTGGGCAGGTAATAGAGGCCCAGCGGACCGGTCTGGTATGGCGGGGCGGAGGGCAGGGGCACGTCGCCGACGCCATCGGTCGTTCCGTCGCCAGTAGTCGTGGATGTTAAGGTAGCGACCGGCCAAGAAGTGCCTGCGCTTGGTGGCGGCAAGTATCCACAATCCGAAAGAAACGAGTTCCATAAGTTGAGGATGGAGGAGGCACATGGCCAGTAAGCGTTATGGTCGTAGTCAAGAGGCTCGGCGGAATCCTGGATGATTGCCGGTTGATCAAAAAGATTGTCCCTGAATATCCAATTCCCGCCGGAGCTGGTGGTCGGTCCAAGGACGAACAATCCGCCGCGGAACAGGTTATTGTAGGCGGATAACGACATATCCACGTTCACAACCCCGCCTTCGTACTGCTCGGAAAGCCAGGTCGGGTTGATATTGATCACGACGCGATCCAAAAGACAATTCTGCAAAGACACAGCGCCGGCGCCGTAAATCGTCTTTTCGTTGTACGTGCTAACAGTCCCATTATCAGACCTGCCCAGATTGATCCATCCGCCGTAAACGTTGCAGTCTCGCAGCGTGAGGGTCATCGCGGAGTCGGGCGAACCGATTGAGGAACCGATTGAGTCAGGGAACAGGTCGTATCCGCTCCAGATGTGGGTGTCCTCGGTCGGGAGGTAAAAATTGCAAAATCTGAAATCCATTATAGGCGGCGGCTCCATCCCATCAAGCGTCTCGGGGAGGTTGAGATTGGGGACATGGTAGTAGTAAGCTGCGTAGTCGTAAACATTCTCAAACCCCGTAGTCCCGGGCCAGAAATCGGGTACGAATGAGACCATCCCAAATTGATAATTGACAAATGGCCCCTCCTGGACGTAGTTCGCGAGGGTGTAGGTGACGGGATTGCTGGCTGTTCCGTGGCTCAGGAAGGAGGAGCCGGCCAGCAGGTCAAAGCCAACCCATGTGTACCCGATGTTGGGGTCCTCAAGATTGGAGAAAGCGATGGCCGTTCCGGGGGCGACCGTAATGGAAGCCGCCTCAGACGTGACCCAGGCCACGGTGTAATCCACTGGATCATAGTGGTAACCCAAGTCTGGCTGCCCGCCGGAGTAACGAGGCGCCTGCGGAAGGAGCTCAAGCTCACCCGACCAAACGGCGCACGTCGGCAGCGCCAGGGGCGGATGGGTGGTCTTGCCTAAAACGAGACTGGAGTCGAGAGTCGTCCCTGCCGCATGAAATGGGCAGTTGTCCGCAAGGTAGTACGTTCCGTAGCCGCTGGTCTGGAATGGAGACGTGGAGGTCGAAATTGGGGACGTGCCAAAAGCGGCGCAGTTATAGAACCCGTTGTTCATTCCGCTGATGTTGGCGCCACTGGCAATGCTGGTTATATTGGCCAGGACGCAGTTTACAAAGGAAATGTTGGCAACGTCCGAGGAGGCTGAAACGATCTGACCACAATTGTCCAAGGTGCAGTTGTTAAAGCCGCCGTAGGTCTCATTCTGGATGTCCAGCGGATACTGCGACGAGGACATGAGGGTGTTATTGACGATCAACGGCCAGCCGGTGCCGCCGCTGTCGCCGCTTCCACCCCCGTAACCCACGATGCTGATGCCACGGATGCAATTCACAAATTGCGAGTTCGAGATGGTCCGCCCGCTGTCCCCCTGGTACAGCACCGCAAGCTGCATGTAGTAGAAGCGGACGTTGTTCAGGTCGCCATTGTAGAGAGCGAGCGCGGGATTTCCATAACCGGTCGATTGGATAAAACCAAAAGGGTTATGACCACTCCAGATACCAGCCAGGTCTGTGCCAATGCTATTGTCGTCGCCGGCTGTAAATATCGCAGGGCGATAGGTTTGGCTCTGGCACAACACGGCGATATTTGCGCATAAAATTGCGCCATAATCGGTGGGATACTTGACTACACTTCCTCCTTCTATCGTGAGAGTGCTAGTATAGACCGGCCCTGAGATGAAGTAGGTGTTGTCGCCCTGCAGTGTCAGGTTCCCGTATAGCCCGCCCGAAAGGGTCAGCTCAAAATCGATCCTTACACCGGAGTCCCCGCCTGCCGCGGCTGCCATACGTTCCACTCGCCTTGCAACCCGAGCCGCCGGTTTAAAGCAGCGCGGCGGAAGGACCGCCGCGTAGGCGGTGGCATCGGCCGGGGCCTTGTTTCGCCTTGGCACAAGCAGCGCCGTTTTCGGACCGCTGAAGGCGGGAAGCGCCTTAAGGGCCGCCGACATGGCGGGATACCGCACGGATTCAAGCAGGAAAGACCGGGCCGGGCTCTGGTTAGTGTCGGTGATGAACTGCTTTGCCACAGCCGCGCCACGCTGGCCTGCGGCCAACTGCGTCCTGGTATAGGCCGTTCCCGTGCCAATCACGGCCTGGCCGAACCCAAGCAACTCATCAACAAAGTCTGGCGTGGCCATGCGGCCACGAACGGCAGGCGAATTCTCGATGTAAAGGGGTCTGAGCATCCGGTCGGGCTGGGGCGGGTCGTAAAACTCGCTGATGATTTGAACCCGGGTAGTCGCCGGCGCGAACCCGTAGTCGGCCGGATTTAACCGGCTGGTCACCACGACATCTTGCGAAAATGAGCCGCGTTGGATGGTGTAAACAATGTCTGCGGATAAACCGTTTCCCTGGAACGCGTTTCGAAAGACCAGTTGGTTCGTATCAACAAGGACTCCAAAGCAATCCTGTATCGAGGTAATGATCCCCGATTTGCCGCTGGCGGCGTCGTAGAGACCAATCGCAACTGGCGTCAAACGCAAGGTCGTGCCGTCCATGAGCGTCATGGTCACCGCTGCAACTGTATTAAGGTTCGCGCTAATATGTACGGAATGCTGCATCCTGGTGGCAGCAAAGCCGTCGCCGACAGCCTGGAATTGCGGTACGCTGGGCGCCCACTGCTGGCCCTCCCAGTAGTTCATACCCGTGGCCCACTCGACCACCTTCTGGTGCTGCCCGGTGGCCGAGGTCGTTACCCAGGTGCGCTCGTTGGCCCCAATCCCGGCCACGGCTGCCGGAGTGGGAGTGGAGTCAGAAGGTTTGCCCCACGAATTCTGAATTTGCTTAATGGCTGCCGCATTCGTCAGAGCCATCGCCGAGCGCGCCAAAAGCTTGGAATAGGTCAGATTGGTTGCCGTAATTCCCGTCGAAGCACCCTGCCAAGGCGTCTTGGGAGAGGCAGTCGGGACGACCGGGCACTGCTTCATCGGCACTGGCGGGATGGGGGCGGCGCCCTGCTCCGGCGGTGCGCTGGTCGTGAGTGAGACAAAGATCGCCGCGAGGCCTATCTGGGCCAGGATAATAAGGACTATGGGAGCTCTGAGGAGTTTTTTCATATGGCACCTTATTCAGGATTCGCAGACGCGCCGGCATTGAGATAACGAAGCGGCAGGTTAAGATTTTGCCGAGGCGCCGGTTGAACCAGTCGAACCATGGGATCGTTTTTAGGAGAACCCCTTCATATTATCAATAACTTTGAGTGATCTCTCGCGGACACTTATTATCTGTCGCGGTCATTTCCGACTTCTGATTTCAGTTTCTCGACTCAAAATCAGCTACCCAGCACGATCAACATTCAAATCCCCGACCCGTCGGACTCGCCCAGCGCTCGAAAAGTTGAGGGCGTCAATCGGTGATCGGCTTTGAAGGCGCGGCAAAAATGCGGCAAATTCTTAAACTTCAGGTCAACGGCCACCTCCTTGACCTGCTTATTGCACGCGAGCATCAATTCCGCCTCACGCATTCTCAAGTCGTCGAGCCACTCCTGGGGCGAGCAATTCAGTGCATTTCGAAATTGGCGGCGCAATTGGCGACGCGAAATCTGGCACATTATTGCCAGCTTTTTAGCATCCCAATTCGCACCTTTGGCCCACAGTCTCCAATAATTTGCCTTTGTTTCAGAGCGTGTCATACAGATTTTCAAAAACGGCGGTTGAAACCCGGGGAAAGGACATCTTTCCCCCTATCTCTAATACGGAGGAGGTGGGCCAGATCTTTCACAAATTTTCAAAAAACTTTTGCGATGTTTTGCAAGTACCTCATCGCAAGTAACTAGCAGCGACAAAAATCTTCGCGATACGTGCCCTTTGCCCAATGCGGCTCCTCAGGAAGCTTGGATTCAACGACGGCTCTGGGCTGAGTGCGTTGGCAGATCACGGATACCAGAAAAAATGTTGCATAATTACCACCCACAACAGGTTAAGCGGAATTATCCAAAGCAGGGAGGTTGAAACTTTGTTTGGGGAGCGGTTGGGGTTTGGCCGCCTACTTCGCCCCATTGAACTCATCCCAGGTGGAGGTATTTTCAGGAGAGAAAGAGAGGTCCTAAATGAAGCACGGGATGATGATACTGACGGTTTTGGGGGTGGCTCTGCAAACGGGGTTTCAGGCCCGAGGGGCGCCAGGGAATGGAACCAACGACCCGGCGCTTCCATCAACGGCGCATCGCTGCGGCATCCTTTTGGCGCCTACACCCGCCGCCCCGGTCGATGCCAGCGGCACCGCCCAATTCGAGAATGGAACCCCGCCGGTGTTGGTTCTCCGAATCCGGCGCTTGACCTCTGGCCTTTACCAGGTTAGCGCCATCAACAAAACGAATGGATTACCCGTTTTCTTAGGCACGATAGCTATTGGCAATCCAACAACACAACCCGATCGAGATACCTATGAAAATTTCAAACAAGACAGTTCAACTCACCAATCGAGTATTCTCGATAGTGTCAGCCGGCTCGGACTGCCCCAGGGCCTGTTGCCAACAAATATCGCACAGATTCTCTTAACCGACATTACCGGCACCGTTGCTCTTAAAACCGCGCCACCTGGGAAAGGATAAGAGATAAAAAAATCCAAGCCTCAACATTCAAACTCCAAGGAATTTTTTATCCTTCATCCCTCATCCTTTCCTCACAGTCCCTCCGTCTCGGGCCACCCGCACATCAAATTCAGGCACTGCACCGCCTGGCCACTGGCCCCTTTGACCAGGTTGTCTTCGGCGCTCAAGACGATGAGCCGGCCTGTACGCGGGTCCAGACGCCAGGCGATTTCGATGACGTTGGTCCCCACCACATTCTTGGTGTCGGGCAAGGACTTGCCTTCGAGCAGCCGCACGAAGGGTTCGTGACCATAAGACTCTTGATAGCAGGCCTCGATTTGCCGAGCCGCCCCCTCCGTCGACTTGGCGTCGGCGAACCGCTGTTGCGGGGCCAGGTACAGCGTCGTCAAAATCCCCCGGTTGACCGGCACCAGGTGGGGTGTGAACTGAATGATTACCGGCTCCCCGGCAGCCAACGCCAACTCCTGCTCGATTTCCGAGAGATGCCGGTGTTTGGGCAAACCATAGGCCCGGAGGCTTTCGTTGCACTCGACAAACAGGTAGTCCGGTTCGGCTTTCCGTCCAGCCCCGCTGACACCACTCAGCGAGTCGGCAATGATCGACTCAGGCCGAATCAGACCCGCTTTCAACAACGGTATCACCGGTACCAGAACACTTGTGGGATAGCACCCCGGCGCGGCAACCAAACGCGCATTTCGGATTTGTTCGCGATAAAGCTCGGGCAAACCATAAAGGGCCTGTGACAGCAAACCGGGCGCCGGATGGTCGTGCGCGTAGAATTCCTTGTAAACCTCCGGGCTTCTAAGGCGAAAATCAGCGCTCAGGTCAATGACCTGGCAGCCGGCTTGGAGCAAAGGCGCGGCAAACTCCGCCGCCACGCCATGCGGCAGCGCTAAAAAGACGACACGCGCGCTTTTGGCCAGCGACTCCGCTTTCGGCTCGCTGAAGCGCAGCTCCCGCGCCCGCGCGTGATGGCCGAATCTGGGAAAAACCTGCGCTATGGTTTGCCCGGCATATTGGCGCGAGGTTACCGCTGCCAATTCTGCCCGGGGATGTCCCAGGAGCAGCCGCACCAGTTCTTCGCCCGAGTACCCCGAAGCGCCTACCACCGCCACTTGTTTGGTGTTCATATAAAAAAGCCCCGCCGGATTCAACCAGCGGGGCTTGGAAATTTCCAGAGCGATTAACGTTTGCTGTATTGGAAACGTTTGCGCGCCCCCGGCTGGCCATACTTCTTGCGCTCGCGCATGCGCGGGTCGCGTGTCAGAAAACCCTCCGACTTTAAAATGGGCCGCAGGTTGGCATCGACCGTCAGCAACGCGCGGGCTATCCCGTGGCGAACCGCTCCGGCCTGTCCGTTGGGGCCGCCACCGCTCACGCTAATCTGCGCGTCAAATTTGTTCGCTGTCCCGGTCACCGCCAGCGGCTGCGATGCCATCGCTCGCTGGGCTTCGACTGGAAAATAATTCTCGATTGGCCGGCCATTAATCAGAATCTTGCCGGTCCCGGTGGCCAGGCGGACCCGCGCTACGGCGGTTTTGCGCCGGCCTGTGCCCAAGTGCTGCGCCGCTTTGGTTTCAGGCATTTTAATTTCGGACATAATGTAATTTGTCGCTAATGGCCTGCGCCATTATTTGGACGGAGAGAGCGCTTGAGGCCTTTGGGCCGCGTGCGGGTGCTGGTCGCCTTTATAGACTTTGAGTTTTGTCATAAGCACCCGGCCCAGCCGGTTCTTGGGCACCATGCCGCGAACCGCGTGCGTGATCAGTTTCTCCGGGTGCCGCTCCCGGATTTGCGCCACCGAACGGTACCTTTCGCCACCTTTCCACCCCGAATAGGTCATGAACTTCTTGCCGGTCTCTTTTTTGCCGGTCACAACCACCTTTTCGGCGTTGATGACGATCACAAAATCGCCGGCATCCAGGTGCGGTGTAAAAACCGGCTTGTTTTTCCCGCGCAAAATATCGGCCACTTGCGCCGCCAACCGGCCCAGGATGGCGCCATTGGCATCGATTACGTGCCACTTCCGGTCATCCAAATTCACTTTCGGCAAATGTGTTTTCATCTCGAATCCCATTCAAAGGAAGGGTGAAGCTAACAAACAAACCGCCCAAGTCAACAGCGTTTTTGACTTTCCAACCCCAGCCCGCATCGTAGGATTTGGGCCGGTTCGCAGAAAACTGATTTCATACCATGAAACCTCTCTCATTCCTGATGATGACCGCTTCGGCTCTGTGGCTATCCACGATAGCAAGCCCGGGCCAAGTCACGAGCACCATCGACCACAACGAAAGCCAGGATGCTACAGCGTCCTTTAAGTTCAAACGCGTCCCAGCCCCATCGAGCAAAGACATTGGAAGCAAGGCCGCCATCACGATTGTTGACGGCGAACGCGATGAGAACGGAGGCGAGATCGGAAAACTCAATGATGGGAAACTCCCCACTGAGGAGGACCAGCCGGCTGAGAATTTCTTTTTCAACGCAGGGGGCCAGGGTGGGCGCGTCGAGTTCGACCTGGGCGAGGCAGTTGAGGTGCGACAGGTCAACTCCTATTCATGGCACCCCGGCACGCGCGGGCCGCAGGTCTATTCCCTCTATGCCAGCGACGGAAAGGCCGACGGGTTCAATGCAAAACCCAAACGCGGCACAGACCCCGAACAATGCGGTTGGAAACTGGTTGCGAAGGTGGATAGCCGGCCCAAATCAGGCGAGGGCGGCGGCCAGTACGGGGTGAGCGTCTCCGACCCGAGCGGGCCGCTGGGTCAGTATCGGTATCTGCTGTTCGATATGGTCCCCACCGAAGAAGCCGACACGTTCGGCAACACGTTCTACAGCGAGATCGACGTTGTCGGGCCTGACTCAAGCGGCGCCTCTGGGAGCCAAGTGGCGGAGGCGTCCAAGGAAACGGGCAAAACCGCTGAGGGCGCTGATGAGATAACCATTGATACGACTGCCGCGCCCGACCTTAAAGAATGGGCACACAACCGGCTCATGCCAGTTGTGCTGGAATGGTATCCCAAGCTGGTCCAGGCACTCCCCAGCGAGGGCTTTGAAGCCCCTACCCGGGTCAGCATCACCTTTCGGGAGAGCATGCGCGCCCCGGCGGCTACGGGCGGCAGCAGGGTCAGTTGCAATGCCCAGTGGTTCCGGAAAAACCTCGAAGGCGAGGCCAAAGGGGCCGTCATTCACGAATTGGTGCATGTGGTCCAACAATATGGCCGGGCACGCCGGGAGAACCCGGATGCGCCACGGCCCCCAGGCTGGCTGGTCGAGGGCATTCCCGATTACATGCGCTGGTTTATTTATGAGCCGCAGAGCCATGGGGCGGATATCACCTGGATGAAGACCCGGCGGAACCTCTCGTTAAGCTATAAGGCCAGTTACCGCATCAGCGCCAATTTCCTGAATTGGGTGACGGAGAAATATGACAAGCAAATCGTCCAGCAACTCAATACCGCCTTAAGGACCGGCAAGTACAATCAAGAACTCTGGAACGCGCAAACCGGTCATAGCGTCGAGGACCTGGGTGCAGAATGGAAGAAGGATGTGCAGGCCCAGCTTGGCGCAGTTCAGCAGGCCAGTGCCGACCCGCCATCCGACATTAATACCCTGACGGATGCGGAGAAGGCCGCAGACTGGCAGCTCCTGTTCAATGGACACGACTTTACTGGCTGGCACAATTTTAAACACGAAGGGGTCCGACCCGGTTGGACCGTCGAGGATGGCGCCCTGGTTTGCGCCGACCCGCACAATGCCGGCGACATCGTGACGACCGGTCAGTTCGACTGGTTCGAACTGCAATTGGACTACAACATCTCCGAGGCCGGCAATAGCGGCATCATGTATCATGTCACCGACCAGGGCAACGCGATCTGGGCAACCGGCCCGGAATTCCAGCTCGAAGATAATGTTAAAGCCGCCGACCCGGTGCGCTGCGGCTGGCTCTATGCCCTCTACCAGCCGCCCGATGACCCTAATACCGGCAAACCGCTGGATGCGACCAAGCCGGTCGGACAATGGAACCATGTGCGTCTGCTGGTTACCCCCCAAAAGTGCGAGCACGACATCAACGGCGTGAAGTATTTTGACTATGTGCTGGGTAGCGAAGATTTCAATCAGCGTGTCGCCAAGAGCAAGTTCGCCAGCATGCCCCACTTTGCCAAATCCACTACCGGCTATATTGGACTGCAAGGCGACCACGGGCGCGTGTCGTTCCGCAACATTAAAATCCGCACTATTCAAGCCCAATGAGCGCTTCAGCAGAGCGTCTCAGCACACTGGCGTTGCACGCCGGCCAGGTCCCTGACCCGGGCACCGGCGCCCGGGCGGTTCCCATTTTCCAGACCACTTCGTTCGTGTTCAAGGATACCGAACACGCGGCGAACCTGTTTGCTTTGAAGGAATTTGGGAACATTTACACCCGGATCATGAATCCCACCACTGATGTATTTGAGCAGCGCATCGCTGCCATCGAGGGTGGGTCCGGGGCATTGGCGGTTTCGTCCGGGCAAGCAGCGACTACGTTTGCCCTGCTGAACATCACGCAGGTAGGAGATGAGGTCGTATCGGCTAACAACCTCTACGGCGGCACTTACCAGCTCTTCCATTACACCATGCCCAAGCTGGGCCGCATCGTGAGGTTCGTGGATTCAGGCAGTCCGGAGGCGTTCCGCCGGGCGATCACCCCGAAAACGCGCGCCTTGTTTGCCGAAACCATCGGCAATCCCAAGCTCGATGTGCCGGATTTTGCGGCCCTTTCATCCATCGCACGCGAAGCGGGCGTGCCGCTCATCGTGGATAATACCATCGGGGTCGGCCTGGTCCGTCCCATCGAGCACGGGGTGGATGTGATTGTGGCCTCGGCCACAAAGTACATTGGCGGACACGGCACCTCGATTGGGGGCGTTATCGTGGACGGGGGAAAATTTCAATGGAACAATGGGAAGTTTCCTGAGTTCACAGAGCCGGACCCGAGCTATCACGGGCTCAAGTATTGGGATGTGTTTGGGAATTTCCCCGGGCTGGGCAACGTGGCATTCATCATCAAGGCCCGAGTGCAGTTGCTGCGGGATATGGGCGCCGCGCTCAGCCCGTTCAATTCGTTTCTCTTTCTGCAAGGGCTCGAGACGCTGCCTCTGCGCCAGGGCCGCCACTCTGAAAGCGCGCTCGAAATCGCCCGCTTCCTCAAACAACACCCGCTGGTCGCTTGGGTGACCTATCCGGGCTTGCCGGATGATCCGAATCATTCACTGGCGGCCAAGTACCTCAAAAAGGGGTTTGGCGGCATTGTCGGTTTTGGCATCAAAGGCGGCCTCGAGGCAGGCAAGAAATTCATCAATTCGGCGAAACTGCTGTCGCACCTGGCAAATATTGGAGACGCGAAAAGCCTGGTGATTCATCCAGCATCAACCACCCACCAGCAGCTCACCGAGCAAGAGCAGGCGGCGACCGGGGTCACGCCCGATTATGTGCGGCTGTCGATTGGGTTGGAAGAGATGGCGGACATCAAGGCCGACATTGATCAGGCATTGAAGGCATCCCACAAGTAGGAACCAGGGGTGGCAGCGGTTTGTTGGACAGGTCCTTGTTCCAGAGCGGCAGCGTAATACAGAACGCCGCCCCTGCGCCGGGCTGGCTCTCGACGGTTATCTCGCCTTGATGTTGTTGCAGGATGCGCCGCGTCACAGCCAAGCCCAAACCTGTGCCGGTTGGCTTGGTAGTGAAGAACGGCTCGAAAAGCCGCCCAATGTTTTCCTGCGCAATCCCCACCCCGGTATCCTTGATTGTAATGCGCACAACGAGAGGGTCCGCCGAGTCCCGCAACCGCCCAAGCTCCGGCTTGCCGGCAACCAATTCACTGCTCAAGGAAAGTGTTCCGCCATGGTCCATGGCTTCGAGGGCGTTAAGGAGCAGGTTCAAAATCGCCTGTTGCAACTGGTATTCGTCCCCATGAACGGTATCGTCGGTTGTTTGAAATGTCCGGTTCAGATAGATGCCCTTGCTATCAAGCTGCGGCTGGACAAGGCGCAAGGCGTGCTCGAGCACGACATGCAGAGGCACGGGGCCGAACGGGGCGCCCGTGCTGGCCGAGCACTTGAGCATCCGGCTAACGATGGAGTCAATCCGGCCTATCTCCCGCCTTACGACCTCCACCAGTTCGGTGTCCTGGTGCTTTTCCAGCAACAGATCGATAAAGGTTCTGCCGGCCACGAGGGCGTTCTTGATCTCATGCGCCATGCTGGCCGCCAGCGTGCCGACATTAGCCAGACGATCCAGCATTTCGAGATGGTGCTCGAATTCACGCCCAGGGCTCAGGTCGCTGAGAATGACCGCCACGGCGCAGTGTTTGCCTCCAGACTGCACCGGCAGGGCGCTGACCCCGACGGCAACGGCCGCTCCGGGTGAAGAGGGTTCCAGTTCGAGAGCGCGAGACAGGACGGGCTGCCCGGAAGCGCTCACCTCGCGGGCCAGAGCGACCAACTGCTTTGGTAATTGGGCGATTTGCATCGCAGCGCCTTGGCTGGGGGGTAATCCAAGGATTTGTTCGGCCCTTGGGGTGAGGGTGGCGGCCTGCTCTGCGCCTTGGAGGACGACCAGCCCGCTTACGAAAGAGTCCCGCAATGAATCGTGAAAACACAACCCATCCTGCGGTTTTGGGCCCGATTTGGCTGAGTTTTCGATTGGCATAACAGCGGCCACGGAAATGGCGTCGCCGGTTGCGAGGAGAGACCCCTCAAGCCGTTGCCCATGCGGCCAATTCTTCCACGCAACCCCAATGCAAGCCAACGCCAAGGAATGCTTCACGGTAACGCCGTTGAGAAAATGCAGCAATGTTTTTCGCTGTGCCCGGACGAGTTTTAATTTCGGCTGGTTGACGATTGGGGCGCTGGCCCCCAACATGGCTATTCATGGGCTTATGCAGGTTGGGAATTGTGAGCGACATCCATTATGCCAGCGCGGCGGAGCAGGCGCGTGGGAGCGATTATGAGCTGGCCGGCATTCACAATCCCTTGCTGCGCCTGGTGGTCCGGCTGTATCGGCACTACTTCTGGCTGCGCGAGCCTTTGTGCCAAAACCATCTCCTGGAGGCTTTCCTCAACCGACCTGAGTCTTTCGATCTCATTGTTGCGAACGGAGATTACTCGTGCGACTCGGCCTCCCTTGGCCTGAGCGACGACGCCACCTGCCAAAGCGCGCGCGAGTGCCTGGGAAAACTGCGCCAAAGATTCGGCAACCGGTTGGAAGTCAATTTTGGCGATCACGAGTTGGGGAAAGTGAGTTTATTTGGAGGGCGAGGCGGGATGCGGCTGGAGAGCTGGCGGCGAGCGCGCGAGGAGCTGAACCTCTCTCCTTTTTGGCAGAGGACGGTGGGCGCCTATGTCCTGATTGGGGTGACCTCTTCGCTGGTGGCTTTGCCCGTCTTTGAACCCGACACCTTGGCCTCGGAGCGCAGCGAATGGGAACGGCTCCGCGCCGAGCACATGAACCTCATCCGAAAGGCCTTTGCGGCCATCCCTGCCCGAGGCCGAGTCTTGCTCTTTTGCCATGACCCGAGCGCATTGCCCTTTCTGGCGGGCGAGCCGGAGGTGGCGGCGAGGTTGCCACAGATAGAAGAGACGATTATCGGCCATCTGCATTCCAATCTGATTTTGTGGAAGAGCCGGCTGCTGGCGGGGATGCCGAGGTTGACGTTCCTGGGACACACGGCAACGCGCTTGAGCAGCGCCTTGCGCCAGGCGCGCCAATGGCGGCCCTTTCGGGTTCGGCTCTGCCCCTCACTGGCGGGCATCGAGTTGTTGAAGGATGGCGGCTATCTGACCGCCGAGTTGGACCTCGAAGCGCGCAAGCCGGCACTGTTCACCCGTCAATACTTGCCGCGAACAAAGAATTGAATGTAAAAGGCGCGCAGCCTGCGGGGTAATGACAGTGTCGAAGCAACGGGCCGCCATTCCTGCACGTGTCGCGTCATGGAAATTGATCCTTATCTTCGTAAGATTCCAGCTTTGCGATGGTGGCCATGATCTCCTCAGCCACCTGCTGGTAAAGCTCCTTCAACCGCTGCTTCGAACAGAAGCGCGCCTCAGCCCTGAGTTGCTCGAAAAACATTGGCCGCCCATACTTCACTGCAACCTGCCGCGGACGCGGAAGGGGCATGTGACGCCCGTAAGCTTCGAAGGTTCCAAATACGCGGACCGGTATGACCGGCGCGGCCGATTTAATGACCGTCAGGCCAATGCCCGAACGAGCCGGTTGCAGTCTGCCGTCGCGCGTTCGTGTTCCTTCCGGGAAAAGAATGATCGCCCCTCCGGCCAGCAGCCGGTCCAGAATGGCTTTGAGCCCTTTGGCGCCGCCGCCTTCGCGGTCCACCGGGACGACCTGCCACTGTTTCAAAACCCAGCCCATCACCGGAAATCGAAACAGGCTCTCTCGGGCCAGGTAATGAATAGCGCGTTTGACGCCGGAACCGACCAAAGGCGGGTCGATAAAACTCGCGTGGTTTGAGGCGAGAATGACAGGCCCGCGCAGGGGTACCCGCTCGGGGTTATAAACCCGATACCGAAAATAAATTCTGAAAATGGCGCGAAAGGCAATCCAGCCCGCGAAGTAAACCGGGTTCATGAACTCTTTAGGAGAGACGCCGCTTCACATCTTCAATAATCAAGGCGCTGGTTTGTTCGGCCGTCATTTGGGAGTTGTTGATGACCTTGGCCCCCAGCGCGATCATCAGCGGCGCCGCCGCCCGCTGGCTGTCACGCAAATCCCGCGCCGCCAGATTCTCCTGCACACCTTCGGAGGCCCGCCGGCGCGAACGCTCTTCGAGGTGAGCATCCAGGTAATACTTGAACTCGCTCTCGGGAAACACGTTTGTGCCGATATCGCGCCCTTCCATCACGAGGCTGCCGAATTTGAGGCATTCCCGCTGCTTTTTTTTCATCCACTCGCGCACCTTAGGCACCGCCGCCACATGCGACACCGCGGCGCTGACCTCCGCCGTGCGGATTTCAGCGGCTGGATAATAGCCATCCACTTTCAAATGCACCTGGCCTGCCACGCATTCCAGGGAGGTCTTCCATTTCCGGCAGGCGGCGGCAACGGCTCGTTCATTGTGGACATCGGACTTCTGTCTCAAACAATACCAGGCCAGCGCGCGGTACATGGCGCCGGTATCGACATAAATCAAATCCAGCGCCTTGGCCACCAACCTGGCATTGGTGCTCTTGCCGCTGGCGCTGGTCCCGTCGATGGCAACGACAATCGGCCGAGTGCTCTTGAGGGGAGTCGCTGTCATTCGGCAAATAACCTCTCCATCTCCAGGGCCCGCCCGCTGCGGCCATCTCGAAGGGTCGCTCCAAGGCCGTTGGGGGGCTGCGCGGCGAGTTTTTGGAAAAAGTTGGGAAACGTCTTTTTCACGCAGCCCGGATTCTTAATTTTTATTCCCGGGATTTTCAAACCCAGAATCGCAAAACACATGGCTATGCGATGATCATTGTACGTTTCGATTTCCGCACCGTGCGGTTTGGAGGGAAACACTTCGAGCGTATCATCGCTCTCGAGGGCCTTGACGCCGCACCGGGTGAGTTCAGTTTTCAAAGCAAGCACCCGTTCGCATTCCTGGCTGCGCAGCCGCCCCAGGTCGGTAAATTGAATAGGGAAATACAACAGCGGGGTTAGAACGATGAGCGTCATAATGCTGTCGCCTAAATCATGCCTGCGGGAGATTCTCACTCGAGACTCTCCCAATGAAGATTGCCGCATTTGCTGAAGCGCCTCCGCTTGTTTGAGCCAGGCTGGGTCAGGCGATTTCACAACCACAGGCAAAGCCGGGTCAGGAGGGGCTGGAATCCTCGTCAATGCCAGCAAACCGCAAAAATTGGGAAACCGGCTGTCAATCTGCCAGCCGGAGCGGGGCCAGTTTCGCACTTCAACAACCGGGCGGAGGCGCGTACTCAAGGCGAAACCGTGGGTGCCCGCGCTTGGGAATTCCTGCTTCTGCCAATCGCCCCACTCGCTTTCCAGAAAACCGGCTGCGACGAAATAGCTGCCGCTGGAGGCATCCGGTTCGATTTGAAAAACTCCACCCCGGCTGGGGAAGGCCTCGATCAACTTGGATGTCATCGCCACATACGGCGATTCCTCGGCGTTCTCACCAACGACCTGGATTTCCCAACACCCGCGACCCGAACATAAAAGAAGGGCCGAAGCAAATTGCGAACTGTCTTCAATGCTGACCGTGCACTTGCTGGCGCGAGGTCCCGAACCTTCGATAATGACTGGCAACCGGTCGTTTTCTGAATGGATGGCATAGCCCAATTCGCGGAGGGCGCAGAACAAGGCTCTTTGCGGGCGCTCGTGCATCCGTTCCACGCCGTGCAAGCGATAAAAGCCGTTGCCCAAACAAAGAAAAGCTGCCAGAAAGCGGGCGGTTGTGCCCGCATTTCCTACGAACAACTCCAGCGGCTGTTCCATCGTGCCGCCCCGCGGAACCGCTCCGCCCTTGCCATAAATTGTAATGGTGCGGTTGCAGGCCTCGTTGGGGTCGGGACGCACATTGATCATGAACCCGAGTTCCTGCAGGCATTCGACCAAAACTTGCGTGTCTTCGCTCCATAGCGCGCCTTCGAGAGAAGTTTCGCCTTCAGCCAATCCCGCCAGGATCAAGGCGCGATTGGTGATGCTCTTGGAACCCGGCACGCTGATTTGCGCGCGAACCGGTCCTGAGAGCGGAATGATTTCGATGAGGTCTGGCAAAGGCATAGGATTTGCCAACATTACGACCCGCCCGCGTTCCCAGCGCCTCGCGAAGCGCTTGGAGTGCGCCGCTTCCCGGCGCCCTTTGGGGACACGCGCCGGCAGCCTGGCGAAAAGGCCGTGATAGAGCGCACCCCAAACCCTCGACGGCGAAGGCCGAAAAACCCATGAACTCGCTTGTTCATTCCGGTGATGGCGAGCCGGCCCGGTGCGACCACGCGTCCCGTCGGGCTTTGGCCTGTTGAAATAATTTTAAGAGGCGCCGCCCGTCACTGCGTTTAAGCGCCCGCTGAAAATTGTCGAGTTCAGCGCCAAATGCCTCGACAGCGCGCAGGATATTTTCGCGATTGGCCAGGGCAATATCACGCCACATCTCGGGCGAGCCGGAGGCGATGCGCGTGGTATCGCGGAAGCCGTTAGCGCAAAGCAAGGATGGTTCCTTTGGTCCTTTGGAAGTAAGAACGAAATTGGCCAATTGCGCCGCTACGACATGCGGCAGATGACTCGAGCGGCTGACCAGCCGGTCATGGGTTGTCGGGCTTAGCCGGACCACGCGCGCGCCCACAGATTTCCACAAGTGTTCCACTTGCCTCACTCCGCGCGGGTCGGAATTGCGTGTTGGGGTAACGACGCAAATGGCGTTGGCGAACAAATCCGCCCGCGCCGCAGCGACACCCATTTTTTCTGCGCCGGCCATCGGATGACTGCCCACAACAAAGGCCCCAACCGGCGCCAGCAGGCCTTCCAGGTCTCGAACGAGGGTCTCCTTCACACTGCCGACATCGGTAACAATCGCCCCGCGCGTTAGGTGGCCGGCCATCTCCAAGGCCAGCGGGCGCATTTGAGCGATCGGCGTGCAGAGCACTACCAAGTCAGCGCCTGAAACAGCACGCCCCAGGTCGCGCGTGGCAAAATCCACCGCGCCGAGATGCTCGCACTCTCGAACGCTCGAGGCGCGCCGGACGTAACCGGCCACGCAATCGGCCAGCCGGCGTTGCCTGAGCGCCAATCCCAGCGAACCGCCCAACAAGCCTACGCCTACTACAGTGACTTTCTTCCATCGCACCGGGCAAGTTTCGGGCTTCACCGAATGGCTTTCAACCTGAAAAAGAACCCCAGCTATCGGCTTCGCGCACCCGTTCGAGGATCACATCAGCCAAAGAGGGCTCCGTGCCGACGCTGCCGGCATACCATACCAGCTTGCCTTGTTTTTCAGTCGGGTTGCGCCAGGTGGCTTGTCCCTGCTGAAGCCGCTGCTTCACGATACGCTCGGATTCACCCAACAAAATGGGAATATCCTCCCGCACATGCAAACCGTCGCTGATGAAAAAGGGAACTACCACCATATTTTTTGTCTGAGCCAAAGAGTAGCAGGTGGGGATAAGGGGTTGTTCCTCGAGAAAAACGGCGTGGACCGCCGCATAACTCCTCTGGCTGCTGATGACCTCAGCCTGGCGCTCGACCACTACCCGTGAATTTTCGTTTTGCTCCGTGCCATGGCCCGCTACGATGAGCGTGGTCTCGTTGGGCAAGGGAGCGCGAGGGAATGGATATTGTTGCACCACCCCCCGGGCGCGCGCCAGCAGAGCGGAGGTCATGCTGGGATGCGTGCCGACCGGCCTGCAATACTTCAGGATTTGCGCACTGCGCCGCTGCACCCGCCTGATGCCCCCGTGCCCTTCGCGCTCGAAACCCAATGCTCGGGGAATGACTTGTTCGCAAAAGTATCCCTCGCTGATGAACAGAGGAGCAATAAAAACCCTGGGCGTGTCGAGGGCCGGAAAAAGTTCGCTCACAAGAGGCTGTTGTTTCCAGAATCCTTCGCGGACCTCGGCGAAGCAGTTGCGGCGGCGCAACTCGGCGGCATGCTGATAAACCGGCGTAGCGGAATCCTCGTTGAGCGTGGTCCCGTGTCCGACCAGCACCAGCGCCGCGTCCGGAAATTCTGGCTGACTCACGGACAACCCTTAGCCCACTAAAAACCCAGGTGCAAGGTATTGGTTCACCATTCGCCAAGCGCGACGGGGCGGAGACGGCGGGGGCCCCTGGTTTTCAATGCAAAATGGAGTTTTAAGAATTGACTTTGATCCCGGGCAAAGCAGTCTGCTGAAGACGATGGCCGCGGGTGCATTCTTTAAAACGGGCTCTCAAGCGATGTTCTGAAAATGTAGGAGCTGACGTGAGGAGGCTCTGATAAATAGGAAGAAGCAGTTGAGATTTGAGCCTCCTCACGTCGGCGCCTATAATGAAACGATTTTCACAACATCTTCTGAGGCATCTCGGGTTGGTCCTGCTCTCCCTCACTGCGGCCCTGCCTGTCGGCGCAGGTTCCTATTACAAACAGCGACTCGAGGATTCCAGGGCGGTCTATGCCGCCGGCCCGTCTGGTGGTGACGACACCAAGGCGCTTCAGCAAGCCATCAATCGGGTCCAGGAAACCGGCCAGGGCATCGTCCTGCTCGGTCCAGGACGCTACCTTCTGAGCGATACTCTTTTTATTTGGCCCGGCATTCGCGTGATCGGATATGGCGCCGTCCGCCCGGTCATCGTCCTGCCAAAAAACACTCGGGGTTTTCAA
This sequence comes from Verrucomicrobiia bacterium, assembly GCA_035946615.1. Classification (NCBI taxonomy): domain Bacteria; kingdom Pseudomonadati; phylum Verrucomicrobiota; class Verrucomicrobiia; species Verrucomicrobiia bacterium. The sequence goes on along the minus strand of DASYZB010000046.1, from coordinate 42,014 downwards.
GAACCCGCGCAAGAAAAGGTGCTGTTTTTCTTCGCGGGAGGGCGTCCTGGTTTTGGCCGCATGCGTCCACGCAATACGGGTTCGACTCCTGAACGTGTGCCCGATGCCAGTCCCGGAACCTTTTATTCCGCGCTCTCGAATGTTAATATCGAGATTGAGGATGGGAATCCCGGGGCGGTGGCCATCCGCGCGCGCTACGCCCAGCACTGCTTTCTCGCCCACATCGAGATGTTTCTGGGCTCGGCGCTGGCGGGCATTCACGAAGGGGGAAATGTCGTCCAGGATGTCCGCTTCTCGGGTGGACGGTACGCCATCTGGACCTCGAAACCCTCGCCTGGATGGCAGTTCACGGTGATTGACTGTTCCTTCGAAGGCCAGCTCGAATCCGCCATCCTCGAACGTGAAGCGGGGCTCACTCTCATTCGCCCTCATTTTCTACGCGTGCCAACCGTTGTCGCGATCGAGCCCGGCAAGGCCGACGAGCTTTGGATTAAGGACGCTCGCCTGGAAGACGTGACCGGCCCGGCTTTTGTTTTCGGTGTCGAGAACAATCCTCGAAACGAAATCAACATGGAAGGGATCACCTGCCGCGCAGTGCCGGTCTTTGCCAGGCTGCTTGATAGTGGCAAGCGCTTCGTCGCACCCGCAAATATCTACAAGGTCCAAATCTTCTCCCACGGCCTGCACTATTCGGAAATTGGGGCGGTACCCCAAATCAGAACATTGTTCGATGCCCTTCCAGTGGCTACCCTGCTGCCGCCCGTAGCCTCAGACCTGCCCGATCTGCCAGCGCCTGACGTCTGGGTGAACCTCAGTGACCTAGGCGCCAAGGGCGACGGCGTCACCGATGACACCCAGGCCATACAAAAGGCGATCGACACGCATCCCGCTATCTACTTTCCTTCCGGTTTTTACGTGGTGCGCGATACCCTGAGGCTCCGCTCGGACACCGTTCTGATTGGTCTCCACCCTGGCGCCACACAGATAATTCTGCGCGACAGCACGCCGGGTTATCAAGGGGTAGGACCGCCTAAGGCATTGCTCGAGACCCCGAAAGGGGGAAGTAACATCGTCGTCGGCCTGGGCCTATATACCAGCGGGGCAAATCCGCGCGTCGTCGCCGCTCTCTGGAAGGCCGGCGCCCGTTCCATGATGAACGATGTCCGTTTTTTGGGCGGTCACGGCACCCCTCAGGCCGACGGCTCACGCGAGAATCCTTACAACAACAACCATACGTCGGATCCCGACCCCAATCGCCGCTGGGACAGCCAATACCCAAGCCTTTGGGTCACTGATGGAGGCGGTGGCACTTTCCTCGATATTTGGACCCCCTCGACTTTTGCTACTGCAGGGATGCTTGTCTCGGATACAGAAACCGAAGGCCGCGTTTACCAGATGTCCAGCGAGCATCATGTCCGCTACGAGGTCCAGGTTCATAAGGCCGCCCACTGGCGGTTCTACGCCCTGCAGACCGAAGCCGAGCGCGGCGAAAGCGGGTTTGACCTGCCGCTGGAAATCGATTCTTCAGACGACATCAGCATCGCCAACTTGCACATGTACAGAGTCATCAGCTCATTCCAACCGTTTCCTTGGGCCGTCAAGGTGTCCCACTCCAGAGACATCCACTTCCGCAACGTGCACTGCTTCAGCAATAGCAAAGTCAGCTATGATTGCGCCCTTTTCGACCAGACCCACAACGTCGAGGTCCGCCACCGCGAGTTCGCCTGGCTTGACCTCTCCGGCAGGCCGCCCCAACCCAAACGGGCCGGCCATTCGCCTGTTCTCGCGCCGGGCGCTACCGTGGAAAAGCTCGCTGGTGGCTTTTTTAATATTTCGGGCGGGGTCTGCGGACCCTTGGGCGATTTCTACTTCGTGGACGCGCACTGGCAGCGCATTTATCGCTGGGACCCGGAGTCGCGCCAACTCTCCACCATCAGCGACTTCCCGCTCGAACCGGTGAACCTGGCGATCGGCAACGACGGTAACCTGCTGGTGGTGTCCTACGCGGGCAAAGGCAACGTTTACAGGCTCAACGCGCAAGGGGACATCGAGCCCTTGGCGCCTGAACCCGTCGCCGCCCGGGTGGCAAAGACCTTCTTCCTCCCGGTCAGCGACTGGCGATTGAATCGCGAATCGCTCTCGCATCCTGTGGCGCACTTTATCTCACCAGACGGCGCCACAATTCTGCCCGTTGGCGCGGACTTTCTGAGCGGAGCCACCAGTTGGGGTGTTAAATCGAGCCCTCAAATCCGCTCCTTTGGCCTCGCGCCAGCCGAGGCGGGGAAACCCTTTTATGTTACCGATGAAGCCGAGCTGACGACCTGGTCTGGCGTCGTAAAACCCGACGGCAGTCTCTCTGGCTTGCGCCTGTTCGCCGAGCAGGGGGGTGAAGGTGTGGCGGCAGACTTGAGGGGCACCGTTTTTATCGCCGCCGGTCAGGTCTATGTTTATGACCCCAAAGGCAGCCTTATCGATACAATTGAAGTGCCGGAGCGTCCTCTGCAACTCGTCTTCGGCGGGGGTGATCGTCATACCCTTTTTATTCCTGCCCGGACCTCCCTCTATGCAATACGCACACATTAGCCAGAGGGTGGGGAGATCGTAACGGAGCCTGCTTCAAGAGGCCTCTTGCAACTCAACCCAAAAACGGCTTCCTTCGCCTTCCACGGATTTAACTCCAACTCTCCCACCCATGCGGTTGACCACCTTCCGCACGATGGCCAGGCCAATGCCGGTGCCTTCATAGCCGGGATGGAGGCGTTGGAACATGCCGAAGAGGCGGTGGCGAGCGGATTTGGAAATGCCGATGCCATTGTCCTCGATCCAGATGCGGACCGGGCGGGCTGGCCTTACAAGATGCACCTCGGAAGATTCGCTTTTATCCTCCGGAGCCATGCGCCCCGAGGGTTCCGCCCAAATGCGCACCCGTGGCCGGGTGTTGCGGCGGACGAATTTGACGGCATTACCCAGGAGGTTTGAGAAGCATTGAATCAAGAGGGTTTCGTTGCCAAGCACCACGGGCAGTTGTTCCGCAACCTCAATGTCGGCATTTTCTCTCGAGAGATGAGGATAGCTTTCCAGCACGCCCTGAACAACTCTCGATAGAGCGACGCGGGCTAGCGGGGGCAGCTCAAGGACGGCTTTGTTATAGGTCAGTATGTCCTGGATAAACTTATCCAAACGGCTCGCGGCAGCGGCAATCCGGCGACAATAATCTTTCCGTTCCGCGGGCGTAAGTCCCAGGTCGCCCTCGAGCAAAGCGGCAAAGCCCTCCATTGCGCGGAGCGGGGCGCGGATGTCATGAACGACGGCGTAGGAGACATGCTGGAGTTCGCCGACCATTTCCTTCAGCTCCTTGTTTGCCGCCACCAGCCGCGTTTCGGCGGCCTTGCGTTCGGAGAGATCGGTTACAATCGCCGCCAGCGCTCCGGCCGGCTCGATGGGAATCGAGGACAAGGAGACCTCGACTGGCAGATACCCCCCTTCCGGCAGTCGCAATTGGAATTCCCCCCGAATACCGCCGCCTTTGGCGCCGCGCAATAGACCTTCAAGTCGCTCGTATTGGCCCGGCGCCAGCAGAACGCTCCAGCTTGAGCCGATTAATTGCTCGAGCGGTCTGCGCGCGAGTTGGGCGAAATGCGCATTAGCGTAGAGGATGGTTGCCTGCGGATTCAAAAGCAGGGCTCCTTCGTGCATCCGCTCGATCAAGCACCGGTATGGAGTTTCTGCCCCTTGCAGGGAGAAGATTTGCTCGCCACCGGACGCGGAGACCACCAGGGCATCCACTTCGCCGTTTCGGATGGCTTCGAGCGTTTCTTCCGCTTGCGCCAGCCGGGCTCTGGTTTCTTCAAGCTCGGCTGCCAGGTCTCTGTGAGGCGCTCGGAGAGTTCGTGTGCTCATGTGGATAGAATCCGCACATTGAGGCCGACGAGGATTTTCTTCGTGCGCGACATGTCCCCGATAAAGCGCCGCAGCGGCAGGGGTAAAAGCCGGATGAGGGTTGGGGCCGCGACGATCTGGTCTCCTTTGGCCAAAACAGGTTGCTGGTAAATATCGATAACCTCGAGATTGTAACGGCCAGCCAAGTGTTCCTCACAAATATTCTTGATGTTCAGAATCGCCCGCGTCGAGCGCGGCGTTGCTCCCGTGACATAGAGTCTCAGGACGTATTTCCCGGGGGGTGTCTTCTCTTTGTTCGAGCGACGCGCCGCGCTCTCGTTGCCTTTGGTCTCCCGCTTCATCAATTCTCCTCCAATCCTGCCTGTTTTCGCCATACCGGATTCCGGCCCGCCGCGGCCGTTCTGCGAGTTGGTTCACATCACGCTCATCCTGGTCTCAGGTCCAAGCCGACCAGCACGCGCTCCGTGTTGGACAAATCCCCGATGATCTTTCGGACCGGTTGCGGGAGTTTGCGCACCAGCGTGGGGAGGGCCAGAATCTGGTCGCCGCGCGCGAGGGTTGGGTCTTGAATTAAATCAACGATCTCGATGCGGTATTTGCCCGACAGATGTTCCTCGCACAGCTTCTTGAGATTTGAAAAGGCTGTGATCGATTTGGGGGTCTGGCCCGCAACATATAGCCGCAAGTCCCAGAATTTGCCATTGGGCTTGGTTTTTCCAGGTGATTGGCGCTTGCTTTTGGTTTTCATTGAGGTCTTGCTCTTTTGACCGCGCGATTCCTTGTCCCGCCCCGCTGCCCGTTGTCAGCCGCGGCGTTCCCGGCGGCGGCGGCTTCTGGCGGCTCCTGCGCCTCCGTTGCCATGACAGAGCCTTCATCAGAGCGGCTATCTGTTAGTTTCATCCCTTTGCTCGACAAACAGAATTCACGGACCCGGTTGGAATGGGCCATGCCGCGCGATTTCAACAGGTAGAGGGCGCGGCGCCTCTCGCCGTTCTGTTCGACATTGCCGACCAACACCCAGGTATCCATTAGTGAAGAAACCGCCGCTTGGGAAGTACCAGGCGCATCGCTTTCGGTGAGGCTTGTGAAGAGGCTTGTAATCCGCTCGGTTTTGAGGAAATCAATCAGCCGAGTCAACATTGAGCGCACATCTGGCCGTTCCCCTATGGAAATGAGGTTGGATATGGGGTCGAGGACTACTACGTTTGGCTTGGTCTCGGCGATAACCTGGTGCATCGAGAGGAGATGCATTTCTAAGCCGTAGAGGCTCGGACGCACGGCGTGGAACCGGAGCAGCCCACGACTGACCCACGGGGCGAGATGGATGCCAATTGACCGCATGTTGCGCAGGATTTGTTCAGGCGATTCTTCAAACGCGAAATAAACAGCGCGTTCTCCCCGCTTGCAGGCCGCCTCCACGAATGCCGCCGCCAGGCTCGATTTGCCGGTCCCCGCCGCGCCGGAAACCAGCACGTTACTCCCGCGGAAGTAACCTTTGGCCCCGAGCATTGCATCCAGGTCCGCCACCCCGGTGGCAACTCGCTCGGTAGGCGCCGGGTGCTCCAGGCCAATGGAAGTGATCGGCAGGACAGAAATGCCATTGGCCTCAATCAGGAATGGATACTCGTTTGTCCCGTGGAAAGAACCTCGGTACTTTATGATCCGCAACCGGCGGGTTGAAATTTGATCGGCGATACGGTGGTCAAGGACGATGACACAGTCGGCCACGTATTCTTCCAACCCATAACGGGTGAGTGTTCCCTCTCCGCGTTCTCCCGTGATCATGGCCGTCACCCCTTTTTCCTTCAACCAGCGGAAGAGTCGCCGCAGTTCCGCCCTCAAGATAGCTTCGTTGGGCAGACTGGCAAAGAGCGCCTCGATGGTATCGAGCACCACGCGCTTGGCCCCAATCGAAGCGATGGCATGCCCAAGGCGAACGAACAAACCCTCGAGATCGAATTGCCCCGTCTCTTCAATCTCGCTGCGTTCGATGTACACGTGGTCCAGGGCGATTTTTCTCTGCCGAACCAGGCCCGCCAAATCGAATCCCAGAGACGCCACATTCTTCGTCAATTCTTCCTCAGTCTCTTCAAAGGCAACAAAAACCCCGGGCTCATGGAATCGCGTGGCGCCGCGCACAAGAAACTCTATTGCCAGGAGGGTTTTGCCGCAACCGGCGCCGCCGCATACCAGGGTTGGCCGGCCTTTGGGCAATCCGCCGCCGGTGATTTCGTCAAGGCCGGTTACTCCCGTGGGGGCTTTTGCGATTCCATGGCCAGAGGCTTTGGGATTCGAGGCTCGGGGAGACATGACAACAATTTCCTACTTATTATTACATATCTAAAGTACGCGTGATCGGATTCTGCTCCTGCCTCATCTGTGTACACCGAGTCCGGTTGTATTGCAACACCAAGACCTCATCCCCTCATCCCTTAAGGGTTTTTGTAAATGAGAGCGCGCAAAAACGCTCCCAATGCCTCCCTCCACCGATCAATGAACGAATGTCGGTGAGAGGAAATACATCTGCCCGGCCTGCAACTTGGGCGTATCCAGGCCGACATCGACTTTGATTACCCGCGCTTCGCTCTTGCCGAACAGCCGGAACAGGTCCGAAATATCGTAGCGTTGCTGGTACTCGATTAGGTTCGCATTCCCAATGCCGGCGAGCTTTTTGGCCCGGGCTACGGCATCCTTAAAACCGCCCAATTCATCCACAAACCCAAGCTTAAAGGCCTCTGTGCCGGAGAGCACGCGCCCATCGGCGTAATCCTGCCAATGATCGCTTAAGGGGCGTCCTTTATCATTTGCATCTTTGTTTTTTTCGTAAGCCGCATCCCTGCCTTCCTGCACCACGCTCTTGAATTTGCCAAACGTCTCGTCGATCAAGCCCTGAAGCATTGCCTTTTCCTCGGGAGTGACGGAGTCCGGCTCGCGCGAGCCGCTGAGCATATCCTTGTATTTGCCGCTTTTATAGGTTTGGGGCAGGAGCCCGATTTTATCCATCAGTCCCCGGTAATTCCATGAACTCATGATGACTCCAATGCTTCCGGTAATCGTCATGTCATTTGCCACAATCCAACGGCACGGGGCCGATACATAATAGCCGCCAGACGCCGCCAGGCTGCCCATCGAGGCCACCACCGGTTTGTGTGAAGGTTTGGACTCAAATTCCGAGATGGCCCGGTAAATCTCATCCGAGGCGAGCACCTCGCCTCCGGGCGAATCGACCTTCAGAATGACTGCTTTTACCTGGTCATCCTCTTGGGCGTTCTTTAACTGGGCACGAATCAGCTCGACCATGCTATGGCCGCCCTGATCGATGACCTGGCCGGTAATGATGCCCTCGACATGGATAACCGCTATTTTGTTCAAGGCATCGTTGTCTTCCATCACAACCTCGTCCAGGCGTGGCCCGGCAGTGCGGGCGCCGTAACGGGCGGATTTGCCTCCCAGCAGGTTGCTGGCAAAACTCACGACGTTGAATAAAACGCTCGACACGAGCAGCACCAGCAGGACCAAAGCGGTAATCATCCAGCCGCGCCCGCGTCGGGGCGGTTGCGTGGCGGGCGGAAACACGACTGGCGGGGGCGCAATGGGTGGCGGGGGCGGACCGGCCGGTGGTGGCGCGTTGGCTTCCATATTGGCGGAAATTAGCCTACCCCAAGCCCACCGGCAAGTGGATTAGAATTGGGCGGCGACAACCAGGCGGGGCTAATGACAGAGTCGAAGCAACGAGCCGCCATTCCTGAGCGTAGGAGACGACGTAAGGAGTCTCTGATCAGCAACTTCCGAGTGAACGAAAGGCGGTCAGCCGACAATCTCGATCAGAAACTCCTTACGTCGTCTCCTACAAAGGTTTGGAACTGACCTTATCATTGGCCCTGACAGCCGTGGTGCATGACAGAATCTTCGATGGGGCAAGGATTTTCCGGCCTTGTCTTGTGGCCCGCAACTCGGTAATCAGCCTGGTGTGTTTAGATTCACGCTGATGCCCTCGCCCAGCCGCATCCGTTTTCGGATTTACAGGGTTGTTCCTTCTTTGCTCGTATTTTTCGCGCCATACGTCTGGGCGGCGGCCTTGCAAGCTGAATCAATTGCCACACCCACCATCGACACCGCAGCGGGCTGGCTGAAGTACCAAGCCAATCCGGTCCTGGGCGGGACAAATGGGACCTGTTTCGATATCGCCGTTCTCAAAGATGGCGCCGGATACCGCATGTGGTTTTCATGGCGCCCAAAGCACAGCATCGCGCTTGTGGAAAGCCCGGACGGCATTCACTGGAGCCAGCCTCCTCAAATTGTGCTCAGCCCAAATGAGCAAACCGGCTGGGAGGACGACATTAATCGGCCCGTGGTCCTCAAACGGGCGGACGGCTACCATCTATGGTACACCGGCCAGGCCAGGGGCCACTCGGCCATCGGCTATGCTACCAGCCCTGATGGGATTACTTGGCGGCGCACCAGCCCAAAGCCGGTCCTTTCACCGCAGCAGCCGTGGGAGAAAGTCGCCGTCATGTGCCCGGATGTCCTTTGGGATGCCCAGATTAGCAAATACCGGATGTGGTATTCAGCGGGCGATCAATATGAGCCCGACGCGATCGGTTACGCCACCAGCACCGATGGCTTAACTTGGAGCAGGCTTGGCGATCATCCCATCTTCACCCCCGACCCGCTTTACCCCTGGGAGCAACACAAAGTAACCGCCGTTCAAGTCGTGAAGGAGGGCGGCTGGTTCTTGATGTTCTACATCGGGTTTCGTGATGTGGACCACGCCCAAATCGGCCTGGCTCGTTCCAAAGATGGCATCACCCATTGGCAACGACATCCGGCCAATCCCATCATTCGCCCCGGACCCGGCCAATGGGACGCCGATGCTTGCTACAAGCCGTACGCCATCTTTGACGGCCAAAAATGGCTCCTCTGGTACAATGGCCGCCATGGCGGCGCCGAACAAATTGGCCTGGTTTTCCATCAAGGCGAAGATTTAGGTTTCCCTACATTGTCAAAGCCTTAATCAGCCGGTCAAGCTGCTCCTTGCTGTGTTCACTCGAAATTACGAACCGGAAATAACCACTGGCCGGACCTCCTGGATAGCGAATGAACGGCGGGAAAATTCCCTGCGCTAAAAGCTCCTGCTTCAATTTTGCCACTGCCTTAGCGGTTCGTGGATACAGGGCGAAAATGGGTCCTGGGGTTTCCGGCACATCGAGCCCCGCGGCGCGCAATGCCCCTCTCACATAAGAAGCGTTTTCTTTAAGCCGATGCCTAATCCGCTTGTCGCTGCCCAGGATGCGGACCGCCTCGAGGGCCGCATAAACCAACGGCAACGGCAGGGGCGTGCTCCCGGCAAACAGATGGCTCCCAGTCACGCATTGCCGACGCAGCTTTGATGTTCCCAGGATTGCACCGCCGTAAACCCCAAAAGCCTTGCTCAAGGTGATGGTTTGAATAATCCGTTTATCCCGCGCGCCCTCATGTTCCGGTGTGCCCCTTCCACACGCGCCTAAAACTCCGGCCCCGTGCGCATCGTCCAGCAGCACGGTTGCGTCCTGCGGGAGACCTTCCAAATACTGCCGCAAGGGCGCCACCGAGCCGTCTCGCGCAAACATCCCGTCGGTCAGCACGATCACCCTGGACTGCGGCCCGCAGCGGCGGAGGCAAGCCGCCAAGTCAGCCGGGTCCCGATGCTGGAACTGGACCACGGGACAATCCAGAGACCGGGCAGCGTCCTGAAGGGAAGGGTGCGCCGCGCGATCAATGAGGGCGTGGGAAAAATGGCGCGCCAGGGCCTGCGCCACCACCAGATTCGTCAGGTAACCGCTTGATGCCAGCAGGGCGGTTTCGACATGAAAGAATTGAGCTAGCCGGTTTTCGAGCTGCCCGTAGAGCCGATGGTTGCCTGTGGTCAGGCGCGACGCGGCAACGTTTAACCCGTACCTCTTGAGGCCGGTCAGCAAGGCGGCGGCTATCCTGGGATGGCTTGCCAGCCTGAAATAATCGCAACCGGCAAAATAAGAAAGCGTGCGGCGGCCCACGCGCGCCCACGTACGCTGGACCTGCTGCAGCGGTTCAGGCTCGAACACGGCGAGGTTATAAAGCGCCCGCGACAGGATCGCACGAAGAAATTTCTTGAGCCGGTCGCGGGATTTGGAGTGCGGTGGCAAGCGAGCGCGACGCCCGCTTTGGACGCGGATGCACGAGTGCCGGAGCCTGCCAGCATTTTACGACTGGATTTCGCCACCCCTTGAACCCCAGCGCAAACAGAAAGGCCGGAGGGTTAGCTCCGGCCTTTCCGACACACTCTACAAAGAGAACTTAAATTCTTTTCAGCAGCCCCGCCAAGGACCACCGTCAACACACCCCTACTTTAGCCACCTCTCCGTTTCCCGCCAGTCACCAGTTCTGGTGACAGCCGGGAGCGGGGTTTTACCAGGGTATGCAGACAAGAGGGAATTAAACCGATGGATAACGCTTTGTGTGCATCTCTTGAAGTCTCTGGCATTTGCCCTTGAGCTGAAATACGCGGTCGTAATAAATCACTGCCCCGCAGGCGGGGTGTTCTTCGGCTAATGTTTCCAGCCGGGAAAGGGCTTGGTCGCAAAGCCCCACCATATATCCCCAACGCGCGGCCACGCGTTCGAGATTCTCTTCTCTCCGGACGGTCATTTTGTGCATCATCAACAACTCGCTTTCCAGTGCTTTTGCTTCCCTGTGAAATGGCGCGCACAAATCGGCCGCGATGGAATTAATCCGACGAACAAGCAGGCATCAAAACCGGCGGGGCTTGGCCTGGGTTTCTGGAGGCTTGTTCGCGAAACGAAGTATGGAGCCTTTTTCGGGACCATAAGACGAAGCCCACATCTTTGGCTGTGGCCAAGACAGTGCCTGCGACCGCGCTAATGAGGGGCCACCAGGCAAACCACCAGCCTGGCGGACCGGAGAATCCCCTGAATAAGGAGGTCAACAGAATCCCGATTAACATCGAAGTCGCAAAGGCGATGATAAACCACGGGATGACCTGAACAAAAAGTATCGTTTTTAATGTGGCCAGATTGGCGCTCTTTGAAGTCAGGCCCATCCACAAGCCGCACCAGACCAGCGCCCACACATTGGCTGCGGTCCGCAGCGCGGCTGCTGCGGGGGCCACCACGAGGGCTATTTTCTGCGCACCCGTTTTCATTCGAGGAAAAGTTGACGAAATGGCGTTGGTTGGCGCCCCAACACTAAAGGTAAACGTCGTGGTAACCCTGCCGGTCTGGTTCGTGGACACGCGGGCTTGGTTCGTTGTCGCAGTGCTTATGGCGGAGCCGGCTTGGGTGGTGAGCCGCAGCATGGAAAGCTGGGCCAACGTGGCGCCGGTTACATACACTCCAACCAGGAGCAGGACGGGCAAACCAAACATCCGAAGCAGCGCGCGCCATTGTCCACGCACGATCTGTCGTTCGTCGAGAGGCGAGACCAGCAGTAACTCGAGCAACCCGCTTCGCCGCGCTTCCACCAGGAAGCGGCAGGCCAGCGAGGCCGCGCATAGATACAGCAGCAGCGTGAAGAACCCGCCTGTATAGTTCCATAGAATCCAGGATTCCATCTTCGGATGCTTGAAAAGGATGAAAGCAAGACTGCCGACAACCAACAGCGCGATGCCCCATAAACCGAGCGATTGCCAGCGTTCCCGGCCAGCGAGCCAGGCCATCGGATCAGATTCCATTATAGTCCGGGAGCGTTTCTCGCGGCGTTTTCTGCCCCCGTACTTCCAGGCGTAAGCCAATCCGCCGGCAATGCCCGCACCGGCCCGCTTTCGCTCCTGCCAGGTGTATGGGACCACAATGCAAGTTGCGGCAAACATGCCCCAGGCCAGAAGCTGGCTGATGAGCAGCGTGTCCCAATAAGCCGAGCGTCCCCAGGCGCCCGCAATCTGCAAAAGATAGCACGGGCTGGACAGGCTCCAGAGCGGCGCAAACGTCTGCTTTCGGACCCCGGCGGCAATTCCGTCCGCCATCGGGCCTGCAATCGAGAGCACCAGCAGCACCAACAAGGTGGCTGCCATGGCTTTCTGCGAATCCCGGCTGAGGGCCGAGATGAGCATTCCTGCAGCGAGCGAGATGAACAGGGCATTAACCAGGGCCAGTGAACTTTTCCAATACTGAGCGCCCGTAATTCCACCCATGAGCAACGTCAGGGCGAGAATCGGCAGCACGGCCAAAAGGGCATAGAATGCCCGCAAAGAGGTCGCCATCAACTTGCCGGCCGCCACATCATAACCACGCAGGTCCGTTAGAAACAACAATCCCAGTGTTCCGTCGCGCTTTTCCTCACTGAGGGCATCGGAGGTGAGAAAGAGGCCCGCTGAGAGCCCGGCAAACAAGCCAAGCCAACTGAGAATTGCGAATAGGATGCGGCCCATTTGAGCAGTGCCGGCACGCGCCACGTTGCCCAGGATAAGACAGCCGCCACTGATGACCAAGCCCGTCACGGCTGCCATAACACGCAGCCAGAAGGTGCTGCGCTTGCGCGCCGCGACCCGCAGTTCCCTGCCGGCAATTGGAAGGCAACTCATGGGAGACTCGGTGAAGCCTCGGCGCAGTCATTTTCGAAACTCATATACATGGAGCCGTGGCACAGACTAAGTGAGGGGCCCCTCTCCCCGTGCCCTCTCCCCTTCGGAAGGGGAGAGGGAGGGAACGCATCAGCTAATTAAGGATGTAGTTCATGTTAGGGACCCATCAGGAACCAGGGCATTGCCTGGAACCTGGCTGTTGCTAAATGTTACGCTGCTTGAGGGGCGCGGGAGCCGATGGTTGGAGTGGGGGTGGGTTTGGAGCGAAAGCTGCGCCAGAGGTGAAGCGGTAAAGAGCCGAGGGCGATGAGGGCCAATTGGGTGCCCATGAAAATCATCAGCCATTTGAAGGCGGCGTCCATAAATCCATACGAGTGCAGCCCCACGCCGAGCATATTGACGCCAAACCAGGAGAAGCTCGTGACGATGTTGCCAAAAATGGCCAGGTTCATAATGCCGCGGTCGCGCACGAGGCCGCCCCAGCGTGCATGGAGGATGATGGCGTTCCAGAGGACAATGAGAAGCGCTCCGTTTTCTTTCGGGTCCCAGCCCCAGAACCGGCCCCAGGATTGGTCGGCCCAGATGCCGCCCAGGACCGTGCCCACAAAGCTAAAAAGCGTGGCGAAGCAGACAACGCCATAGACCATTTTACTGAGGGCCTTGCCTAGTTCCATCTCCTTGGGCCGTTTGGCCGCTGAAAGGGCGACTGCGCCTGCTGATGCGGCAGCCCGGGCGTTGCCGGGTCGATTCTGCGCAACCGCTAAAGCCCCGGAGTTTTTGGGCGCGATTTTATTGCGCAAGGCGGGGGTAAATACGCCGAGCAAAATATAGAGGACTGCCAGCAAACCAGCGAAGAAAGTGGAGGCATAGCCCAGGGTGATGACGACCACATGCGTTGCCAGCCAGAAATTGGTATCGAGCACAGCCCGGAGCATCTCCATCGTATCCCCCCCAAGGGCGAGGTTCTGGGCGATTAACAAAGTAACGAACCCGGCCAAAGAAGCCACCAGGCTGCCGATGCCGACCCTGTAGATGCGCTCGATAATGATTCCCAGAACCAAGGTGGCCCAGCCGATGAAAATGGCCGAGGAATAGAGATTGGTGACCGGCGGGCGCCCTTCGAGGACCATCCGGAACACCAAACCAAACGTGTGAACGATTCCAGCGAGAATAACCAGGTAAAATGCCGAACGGCGAAAAGACTCTGATAGATTTGGAGCGACGCTCATCGAGAGGATGGAGGCCAAAGCCAGGAGGAAGGCGCAGATGTAAATAATGATCGCATGAAGGAATGCCTGGACATCATTAAAATAGAACTCTGCCCTGCCTTTTGTCAGCTCATGCGCAAATCCCTTTTTCTGGAGCCAATCTTTGTAACCGTCCACCGCGCTGTTGAACGCCGGGGCATCATTCTGTCCGTATGCGGTTGCCATGGCCGCGTAGTAGGTCATGGCCGGATGCACGCCGTTATTGGTGACGGAGCCCAAGAGGGCAGTGCCGGCATTCTGCCAATTATCGGGGGCGGTGGTCCGCTGGAGAGGCGGCACGATGAGCGGGTAGCCAAAGCGTGCCATCAAGCGGAAATCCTGCAAGGGCTGAGCCACCCGCAGCAGGATGTCTTTATCGAAATTGGTGTTGGTCTCGCTGGCCCGAACCGCCGCCTGGGCCTGTGGAAGGTCCTGGCTGAACTGGGCGAGTTCCTTGGAAAAATCGTCCACCCCTTCGGGCTCGATGGTGACCTTGAGTCTTTGGTAAAGAGTGATGGCATTGGCCAGCTTTAGGACCTGCTTTTGGAACGGCGTCCGTTGCTCGTCATTTTTGACCTCGGCGGCTTTAGCGCTTTGGTCCTCGATTTCACTCAGAAGCGGTTTTAAATCGTTGAAGGTGTAATAGCGCAGGCCGGATTTTTCGAGGCCTTTGTCCTGGAGCTTGAGGTCGCCGAGCAAATCGGGGTTGTGAATGAGGAAGATGGAGCGCGTATCGGCGGTTTCGGGACGGGCAATGACTTCGAGGAGCCAGGCAGAGGCCTTAAGCTTCTTTGGGTGATGCCAGAATTTCCAGGAGGGCACTTCTTCGAGGGGCACGTCACCCGTGCTGCGGATTTGGAGAAGGGAATTGCGCGCCACGGAATCCAACGGTTGCACGCGGCCATTGAGCAGGACAGGCAGCCGGCCAAACTCGCGGACATGGAACTCGCCGTCTTTTTTAGGGAGCACGACGGCGACGATCTCACAGGCAAAGAGCGCGACGAAGCACCAGGGAATGATTTTGAAAGGGAATTTCATAATCGAACTCACGCAGTCTTGCGTTTGAAAGTGAAGCCCAACAGGTGAGTCATAAACTGAATGACGAGTCCCATCCCGACCAGGACGCAAGCCAGATAGGGTGTGAGCCAGCTCGGGTTATGCACCACCTGCAGTTTGGTGCCCTTGTTATCCTCGTGGTCCCAATCGGCCTGGTAATAAGTCTCGCCGTCGTAGCGCAGGGGGCTGTTCATTTTAATGAGCACCTCGCGGCTCTCGCCGGTATCGGGTCGTTGCAACAGGAGCAGGCTGGAGAAATTCTTCGGGATATCGGTGCCGGGATAAATATCATGACGGAACTTCAACAACTTCAGAGTGAAGGGCCTGTAAAAGCGCTGCAAGCGCAGCAGCAGTTCGTAGGTGCGATTGTTATAGGTAAAGGTTTGCGGGTTCTCAAGAAACTCAGAGACAACCCAGGAGCCCAGGGAAGCGCCTTGCGGGGTGAGGACCTCGACGACCGCGCTGCGCACGTCGCGGCGGTCCATTTCGGTTACGTGGGGCAACTCCTTCACAACGACCTCAGAAGCGACGCCCTGGGTGGCCAGAGGCGGAGTTGTATCGCCCGGATTGCGGCGTTCGATGGTTGAATTAGCGAAGAAATCCCGCGTGCGAATGACAAAAGGCAGTTCCGGGTCGCGGATGGTCTTCTTCTTCGCAAGGAGGGGTTGCGGGATGGCCACGACTTTATCGGTGTCCGGGTCGGTAGTATCGATGACGGCCAGTTCCACGAAGCGGGTGGATTCAGAATAGTTTTTTGCCTGGCCTTCGCGCAGATGCAACATGCTTTCGCGGGAAAGGATGTCGGTCCCAAGCTGGCCGAGTAAGAGAAGGATGATCCCGAAATGGACCATCCAAATCCCGGCTTTGTCGCGGCGCAGGGTGAAGCGTTTGAAATGCGAGGCGACCAAGTTAATGAGCAACACGCCGCCTACCAGGTAGCCGCCGGGGAAGACCGGCCACTGCGAGCCGTAATAAATATCGGTGGGGGTCGAAGGGGTCAAAAAGATGTGGCCCATTTCGAGGGTCTTTTTGATAGCCGCCGCCATGGCGGGGCCCGTGACGAAAAAGGAGCGGAAAAACCTATCCTGAACAAGGTACAGGCCCAGCGGGTCCTGGGCCATGGTGCCCAGGAAAATCAGGATCATGCCCAAGGCCAGGCAGACCACCGTGAGACGCAGCGACGTGAAGAAGGTGATGAGCGGATTTAAAAATGGGTCCAAAACCTTCAGCCAGGCGGCCCCGGTCGATTCGTGGTCCTTGCTGGGTGGGGGCACATCGACGGCCAGCGCTTGGGAGCGGGCAACCCGGTTTGGCGCTCCATTCTTTCGGTTGCGAGCGGGAACGGCGCCTGTTGAGGAGGCAACAATCGCAGGCGAGGATGACCTATCGCGCGCAGCCATATCAGTATTTGGCGGTTTGGACCAACTTGGTGAAGGCGTCCTTTTGCTGCTGAACGAGCTGCTCATCGCCCATGAGCTTGTAGAACCAGGTCTGACCGCCTTGCGGAACGATAGCCGCAACCAGGCGCGCCTTTTGACCTGTTCTGGCATCGGTGCCGGTCATATCAATTAAGATGGCTTTGCCGCCGGTAGTGTCAACGGGAGTTGCGAGTTGGTTGATTTCGGATTCACCGAGAGGGGCCAGGCCGAGCTGGCCACGCCATCGGTTGACATTGAGCAACAGGCCCCCGCCTTCGCCGGCAGATTCGCTTACGTTCACTGCGGCGGCCGCGTTGTTGTCGCCTGCTATAGTAAACTTCGCCACGAGGAACTGGCTGGCCGGCGCCTCGTGCCAACCGGCAGGAACTTGCCACGCCGGTTTGGCCTGGGTTGAATCGGGAGAAGGGCTCGCCTGGCCCGAGAGCAGACCCGCGTCGATAGGCGGATGAGAGGCGGGCAGGCTCTCCTGGGCCGTGGCCGCCGGAAAGGCCACGGATTTAAGAAACTCGAGAAAGGCCGGCTTTTGTTGCTCGACCAGTTTGTCGTCACCGATCATTTTGAAAAACCACTCGATGCCATCCCGCGGGAGCATCGCGGCGAGAATTCGCGCCTTGTCCCCCGAACCCGGGGTGTCCCCGGCCTGGTCGTATAGCTTACCGGTCTGGTCGCCGATTTGAACCGACTGCGCCAGCTTGGCGACTTCTTCCTGCGAAACGGGTGGCTGGCCCACCTGACCGCGCCAGCGGTTGACATTATCCACGTCGCTCCCGGCGAATCCCGGCAAGGGAATCACACTCACCTCGGCCTGTTTGCCGCTTTCGCCCGTGACGCGGAAGGAGGCCACGCGCATCTCGCCGGGGGGCATTTCCTGCCAGCCGGAGGGTGTTTTCCACTGCAACCGAGGCGCAGCCTGCGAAGCAGCGGGCATGGCGGCCTGTTGGGCGGCCTGATCATCGGGCTTCTGCGAGTCCTTCGAGACGCGATAGACCTGGATGTCGTTGCGACCGCAGCCGGCGACTACAGCCGCTAAAAGGAAACTTGCCGCAAAAGAACGCAAAGAACGCAAAGATGAGGAAAACAGACACGGACCCCTCTCCCCGGCCCTCTCCCCTTCGGAAGGGGAGCGGGAGAATCCCCAGCTTACGGTTGTAGCGCATGTGGCAGACTCCACTGAATGTCTGCTGTCTTTGGCGTCAAATTCCGGTATTTGCACTTGGCTCCCGAACAAAGAATTCACAGTCATTTTCTACTTTGTTTAGGTAGGGGAAGCAAGTGTTGTTCCGGCAATGACAAGGAATGGTTAGTGTTCGCCAAAAATTGCGGGCTGGTGCCCGGAGTGCGCCGCCTCAGGGTTACTGGGGGAACCGTGGGATAAACTACACACAGAGGGACCCCTTTCCCCAACCCTCTCCCCTACGGGAAGGGAAGAGGGAGAAGCATCGGCAGATTAAAGATGTAGCTCATGCCAGGGACTCCTCAGTAAGGGTTTGAAAGCTTCTCAAGTTTCACGTAATCAAGGCCGAACATAAAATTCTTAATGGCTTTTTCATTGGCGCCGAGGATCTCGACCTTGAGCCGATGCTGTCCGGCGCTCAGCTCGCGCGTTCCCATTGGGAGCACTCCGCTTGGGACAACGCCTGGGTTATAGAGATCGATGGGGTCGCCGAGCTTTTGGTCGTCGAGGTAAAGCTGGACGACAGCGTAGTCGGGGGCTTTGGTGAACTGCATGGCGAGGTTGTACTTGCCGGGCTTGCTGACGGGCAAAGCCAATTCGAGGTGGTCGCCTGGTTTTGCGTGAATCCACCACAGGTGAGAGTCATTACTCCATTGGCCGCCAAAGCCAGTCATATCCTGAGGTTGGGGGTCGCCGCCGGTTTTGGACAGGACCTTGAGGGTTTCGCCTTCGAGTGCGCCGGGGATTTTGGAGGCCTGGGTCTGGATGGGGATGTCATACCCGATGCGTTGATTGAGGGGCACGGGGCGATAGGGGTCGCTCCCACCAGGCGCCAGGTACCAATAAGCCATGGTAGCATAGAGCGTGGGGCGTTGATTGGAGTAGTATTTCTCGATGCAACCCTCGAACGATTTCTGGAAAGGCACACTTTCGGGTATCTCCCAGCGATTGACGGAGATGTGGCCTTTGCTGTTGCCGTCGTTGTGGGTTTGATTGTGATAAGCGTGCTGGAAAGGGCTGGGGTTGCTCCAGGCATAGCCGAAGTAATCCTCCGAGCCGGTGCCGAAGGTCGAGGGGAATTTCTCGCCATCGACAAAAAACTTCTCATCGCCTTCCCCCCACCACCCTCCGCGCGGGTTCCAGATGTGGAGCATGACGCCCACAAAGCGGCCCTGGCCTGTGGTTTTCAGAAGCGGCCAATCGATGGCCCGTTCTTTTTCTGTTGGAAGAAAGGCATCGCGGTGCCACTTGGCATGAAAACGGGCCAGTTGGCGGACGGGGAGTGAGAGCGGGGCATGCTGGAGTTGAAAAGCGATGCGCTGCGGTTTTGCGCCCTCGTTGACCAATTGGATGACAGCGTTTTTGGCGAATGGCATGTACCAGTTGCAGTACCACCAGCCATCGGTGGTCAACCCGAGGGGCAGCGACCGGTACGGGTTGGCGCCTGGCGCAGTCCCAAAGAAATCGCCCAAGGGCGCCCAGACGCTCGGTTCCTTTTCGCCGTCCCACCGGATTTGCAGGACGAGGCTGCGGAGGATGTCGCGGTCTGCAGGGGCTGGGGGCAAATCCAATTTCATGCGGAGGCGGGTGATTGCCTCGGGGCCTTTGAGACGGGCCAGGGTGGCGGTGCCGCCTGGGGACAGGCGCAACGATTTCTCGATAGTTTTTTGGCCGGGGGCGGGCGCCGAGGCGGCGGACCCGCATTGAGTCAGGATGTCGTTTGCCCGGTCCAGGGCTGCCGATTCGTCGGGCGCCAAATCACGCTTGAACGTCGGGACCTGAGTGTGCGGGGGAAAGGTTTCGTAGGTAAAATGGTAATACTGGCCCCAGCCGGGGTCGGCGACGATTTTGCACGAGGTTTGGTATGGGATAGGTGTGTAATTATTCCAGCCGCGTGAGACGGTGTGGACGATGGCGGAGCGGGTAAAGGGCGCGTTGTTGCCATCGAAATAGCCTTTGAAAGGCAGATCGACGGCGGGCTCGGCAGCGCCGTCGAGGTAAATGCGCACGTGGCCTTGGGCGGGTGTGGCAGACCATATCCGCCAGATGCAGCCCGGCCCTTGCATCTCTGCCAGGACGAATTTGCCGTCTTCCTTGCGGATGAATCCGTTGCCGTCGCCGTTGGCGTCCCAGTTCACGTATTTATCGGTGACAGCATCATAGCGGCTTTTGCGATCGTAACTGGACCATTGGCTGCAAAGGTCCCCCTCGGGCGGGAGAGTGGCGAGGCGCTGGAGGTCTGTGAGATGGTCAACCAGATCGACATAGGTCAGCGCGGGTTGGGCTGCGCGGGCTTGCCCGGGACCGGGTGAACAGAGCAGCAGGCAACCGAGGATTGTTGCGGAAAACAGCGATGGGGTTTTCATAATTGTTCTCATTTCAACTCCTGGCCGCCTTGGGCAATGTTTTCTTTATCAAACAGGCGCGACCCCAGGGTGATATGCTTGGGCACGGTTTGGCCTGCGAGGATTTTCAAAGCGGTCTCGATTGCCTCGGCGCCGCCGGTCGGATATTGGAATGTGGCGTCCAGGATGCCCTGCTTCACATACTGCACTCCTTCCTGGGGCAAGGCGTCGATGCCGACGAAAAGCATTTCCTTTTCACGCCCAGCGGCTTTAGCAGCCCTGTAAGCCCCATGCGCCCCGGGGTCATTATGAGCATACACGCAATCGATTTTGGGGAAACGCGACAAGGCCGATTCCATTTCCTGGCGCGCCTCGGGTTCGAGCCATTTCATGTCGGCCTCGAAGATGACATCAATACCAGTGCCGGCGATGGCATCGCGAAAGCCGCTGTCGCGGTCCTGGCCGGGGGTGGAGGTCATGAGGCCCTTGAGTTCGACCAGCTTGCCTTTGCCGCCGAGCTTTTTGACAATCCACTCGCCGGCGGCGTGGCCGATTTTTTTGTTATCGGCGCCGATGAAGCAGGAAAAGTTGGTTCCGATAAGGCTGCGATCGAGGACAATGACAGGGATGCCCGCTGCCATTGCCCGTGCCACCGGCTCGGTCAGGGGCTGGGCTTCTTTGGGGCTGATGATGATTAAATCGACCCCCATGCTGACGAATTCCTCGACATGGGACCGTTGCACGAGCGTATCGTTTCCGGCGTCTTTGAAGACAACCGAGAGGTTGGGATGTTTATCGGCGGCGGCTTTGATTTGGGCGTTCATCTCGACACGCCAGGGCTCGCCCAGGTTGCATTGGCTCATGCCGATGGTGTAGGAGGACTTTGCGGGTTTGGCGGCGCCGGGGGTGGACTGGGCGCTTGACCCGGATTTGCTGCAACTGGTCCACAGGAGAACAGCAAAAGACAGGGTGAAAGGGAGCAGGAGAAGGGAATTAGCACGGCGCATACGGAAGGAATCATTAGCGGGTGAGGGGCTTAAAAGAAAGAGAAACCTGTAGGGCAGGCAGGTAAAGGCCTCCTCTCCCCGGCCCTCTCCTCCAAAGGAGGAGAGGGGGCGGCGATTTTTCAAAGCCCGCTGGAGTGACGCACTGGGACCAGGTCCCCTTGGGCTCTGGGTTGGGCACCGATGGGATCGTCGGCAGAGCTGACGAAGCTGTCGCCACATTTGGGGGGCGCCTTGGGTTTGGGAGTAGAATCGTCTCTGTCTTCCGGGGAGCAAAAGCCGAGGATTTCATCCAGCCTGCGGACAACGGCGAGGGTTTCCTTTTCAGAGAGCTTGCGGTTAGGGTCTTTGAGTGGCTGCATGGCGGCGTGAGCGCGGGCGCAGACATCGCGATATTTTTGGACGAGCATGGTTTCGCGGCTAGCGCGGGCGAGGGCGTTGATGAGGCGGACGAAGGCGAAGGAATCGCCGCCGAGCCTGAGGTCGAGCTGACCTCGGGGATTTTTGAATTTTGATTTTCGATTTTCGATTGCGGAGATGACGTCCGGCTGCTGGGCTTTATCAGCCGCGGGCGAGAGTGCAGTGCCGTTGGTTTCGGGAGCGGGGTGGAGATCGCGGAGGGCTTCGAAGATGTGAAGGGCGCCGAGCTGGAGTGCAGCGTGGTTGAGCTCGGTGGCGTCGAAATCGGCGGAGAGAGCGGACGCCGGCTCCTGCCGGGCGCGGGTGTGGTCGAGCCAGGCTTGTTCCAGGACCCAATCCTTGTAGCCGCCGTCTTTCCAACGGGAGAGGTTCATGACATTGAGCCCTTCGCCCTCCTCGCCCAGGCTTTCGATGATGTGGGGGTAGCTGAGGCCGTCCTGGATCATGGTATTAATTTTATGGCGGAGGGCTTTGGGTAGCCGGGCAATTTTGCCGTTATGACGCCAAGTGGAGAGGGAAGTGTCGTGAGTGGAGGTATTTTGACCGGGCTGACCCGGGTTGGGCGCGGGTTGTGGAGCGGCGAATTGCGGGAATTCAGGGTGGTGAGCCGGAGGCTGGAGTTGCGGTTCGGGTGGGGTGGGGTTTTGATTTTGAGAGTTCATGTGAGTTTTAAAAAAAATAGGCGTTATTTGCCGTTATTTACCGTTATTTAGCGTTATGAACAGCGCGGCATATCGGTGGGTCAGGACCATGGTCCGCGGCCCAGTCGGCGGGAACGGCGGGTAAAATGGCCCAAGAGGCGGTGAGCGATGGGGTGGCCTGGGGGAAGTGAATCGCGGGTGGTTTGGCCGCAACCGGATTTACGGAGGCCCAGAGTGCGGGAGCAGTAGCGGGCGAGGTCGCGGTGGTTGGAGCAGGGGGCGAGGTTGAAGCGGACGGCGGACTGGGCGAGGACATTCCAAAGGTCGGCATAGGACCAGTTATGGAATTTGACCAGAGGCCAGATGGTCATGATGGACTCATCGAGTGGCTCGAAGGGCCGGTGAGGGCCAGGAGTGGCCACGGCAGCGGACGGAGAGGGCGAAGGGGATGGGTGCTGGGGCCGAGCTGCCGCTGGCTTGTGGACATAGGGAGCGACGAGTTGGGGGTCGTCCAACTGGGCGACGCAGGGCTGAGTAGTTGCGAGGGTAGCGAGGCGGCGTATTTCGGGGTCGGGATCAAAGCAAGCGGGTTCAAGAACCCAGAGGATATGGGTATCGACGTGAACAATGGCATCGAGCCAATCGCACATGCGCTGAACGGAGCGGCGCATGAGGGGGAGATCCAGACTGATTTCATCGTAGGGATCGAGAGGGCTGCGACTAAAATAGTTCCCGGAAAGTTCATGTTCGCGGTAAACGGGTACCCAGGCGGCCAGGAGTGGGGTGGAAACCGGATTATCGCACTCGGAGAGGCGGAGGAGGAAATAGAGGAGATCATGAAAGTCCTGATCCTGGATACGGTCGAACAGGGATTGGAAGGCGCGCCAGGCCTGACCGGTTTGCATGGAGCGGTCGGCGGGGTTTGGATACCTGGTGTATTGGTTCATGGCCTCGGTGAGGAGGTCACCTATCCAGAGTTGGAGTCTAAAGGCAGCGAGGTAGAAGATGTCGCGGTGTTTCCGGGCAAGGGCGAAGGCTTGCTCGCTGGAGTTGATGGTTGGGAGATATGGCAGGTTCATAGGGATTAGGTTGGGGAACCCGGTCGCGAAGAGGCGCGGGTTCTGGTTTGGCGTTACAGGCCGTATGCATGGCCGGATTAAGGAGTAGAATTTCTGGTGCCATTTTGTTTAAGGATTGTGATATTGCGGAGAGGGAACGCAGCAAGCAGAAACGGAAAGGCTGAATGCGGAAAAGTGGATGTTGCGCACGCACAAGAAAACTTCGCGAAATTGCAGCGCATGGAGGGCGGAGGCTGGAGATTTGAGGCGTGGGGCGACCTACGAAGTGGAATCGGCGAAACGGCTCGTCGAGCAGCCGCCCTCGTTGTTTTGAAGTTGGGTCTTAAAGAGTAAACCCGCACGGTCCAATGCCATGGATGGCCATTGCACTCCATCCCCCAATCATGATAGTCACAAACGCCCAAACCAGCGCCCGTAAAAGAGCTTCGCGGAGCTTTGTTTTGGCCGCCACTGAAAGCGCAAAAAAGCTCGCAAATATGCCTACGCACAACGCGAGGAACACAAAACCGGGCACGTTGGTGCCGGGCGGCAGGGATACAAGTCCAATGACGACCAAGGTTGCCAGCAAAAGATTGTAGTAGGTAAGCAGCCTTGCCAAGCTCACGAGTTGTACCTGGCGGCCATTTTAAGGGCTACAGACGCCCATCTCAAGTAGCAACGGGCCGACTGTCGGTCCGCCTGAGCAAAACGCCTGAGGTCTCATTGTGACCGAGTTGCCTCACGATTCCCTCAAAGTGGCTGAGAGAGCACTTCACCGCAACATCAGTCGAAAGACCGGGTGAAACCGCGGGGCCGTTCAGTCGTCCCTTCGGGACTAAGATGATGGCTGGCCCCGGTTCCCAACGCTGAAGCGTTGGGCTATTGGCGGGTGTCCCTCCGGGACAACAACTGGCGCGGTTTCGAATCTGGCAAAGCCGCAGTGGGACTTCATTCCGCTGGAATTGTCCAGTTGAACGCGCCAGGGGCCTGGCGGTTGAGGAAGAAGGCGCTGCCGGGTGGGATGAGGGTGTTGCCGGCCAGTGTGAAGCCATTGGCATCGACCCAGCCCGAATAGAGGTTGGCTTTGAAATAATAGAAGTAAGTGGTCACCGAGCCGTCCGGGTTGACCACCAGCAGATTGTCACCTTGGCTGGGATTGAGCCCGGAAGCGACGCCGGTAGCCGGGTCGCCTGTGTAGAGGTTGAGGGCGGAGAGGGTGACACCGGACAAACTCTTCAAGGTTCCCAGGAGATTGTAGCCCGGCAGGATGGGGGCCAGGGCCACACCGGTCTTAACCGGGCCGCAAAGATAAAGGTTGGCGTCGGTAGGGGCGATGCGGCCCACCATAACACCTTCCTCGGGATAAACGACCTCGTCGGCAGCGGGCGTGAAGGTGTCCGCCCGGACCCACCCCTGCCAGGTCGTGAATGAGGGATTTGAATACCAGAAAATTGTCAGTGTGTTTTGGGTTTCCGGAATCATGAGCATAATATTGTCTGCCTTGGCTGGATTCGGTCCAGCCACCAGGCCGGCCTCGTTGTTGGTCCCAAAGAGGGTGGCCACGGTGAAATGACTGCGAATGCGGTAAGGACTGCCCACGGAAGAGAATCCGGCGGCATTGCCAGCCAGCGCAACGGTTTTGGCAGAGGTATTGGCGATGTCGATCATGGCACCGTTATCAAACTCGACATAGGCCGGCAGGCCGTTTGTGCCAAACTCATTGTTGGTTAATGAATTGGTCACCGTCAGGCTGTTGGCGCTCAAGGTGGCAACGACGCCGGCTGATAAGATAGGACGCACCATGCGCTGCGAAAACAGGGTGAGGTTGTTGGCGTGAATCACGGTGTCGCTGCCAATCCAGACCGGTGAGAAGCTCTCGATAGGGCCGAGGAGCACGTGGAGCCGGATGAACCGGGCTGCCGCCGCCGTAATGGGCGTTGTGTCCCGCACGGTCACCCAATCAAAGCTGTTGTTCAGCGGGGTCACGCTGAGCGCGAGCACGTGGGCATTATCCGAATACCAGGTGAGCTTATCCGCCGAGACCTCAGGCAGATATTGCAACGCGAGGTCCGCCGCGTCGGTACGGCGTTTATATTGCATCGCCAGGTAATGATTGGCGCCGTCCTGGGTAATAAAAATGATCAGGCCATCATTGCCGTCCGACGAATTGAACGGGTTGGAGCCGACCGCATATTCGACGAGGTTGGTCAGCCCGTCGCCGTCGGAGTCCACCAACATGTCCAACCCTTCAAAAGGGCCGTTGTCTGGCGTCGCCAGCGAGGTGTCGTAGTGGAGGTTCGCGGCCCCCGAGCCGGTGTAGGTATTGCAAATGATTGCGCCGTAGGTCCCGTCTGAGCCGGTCATCTTGACGTCGGCCTGAGGGGCGTTAATTGTGCCGTAAAAAGCGGTGTGGCCGCTGTAAGCGACTGTTTGGTTGCTCTCGAGTCCAATGTAGGTGAAATCTGATGGGTTGCCACCGTCATTGACAACGCCGCTGCCCGAAATGGCTGTCCGGCCCCCAACGTACAACGTCAAACTCGCGCCGGGCAGAATTTCAACATAGCCGCTCCCCTCGATGGTAAAGTCGCCGGTCACATACAGGGTGCAATGGCCATTGACGACCAGGGGTTCGGCGCTGTTCCTTGTGGTGAAACTGGAAACTTTATAAATCGCGACCGAACTATCGGCGGTCAGCCAGGTGATATTGGACCCCGAAACCGAAGTAACGGTGGCAGGAATGGTGGGGACACCTGACGGGGGGAGATTGGTGGTCCAGGTGATATTCACATTGTCATTGGACCAGCCCGGCTCGATGCCGGTTTGGGTCGCGCACCAGGCGAGGTCCCCAATCGCGCCGCTGTGGATAACAATGGTTCCGCCGGGCGCGGTGGCAGCCGTTCCGCAGACAGTTGCTGCATTGACGGTGATGGCCCCTTTCCCGCTTGAGCTGGTTGCAACGTCTCCGGCTGCGGTGCGATTTGTGACCGGGTCGTAGGGACCGAGAACGGAATTGTAGGCGTCCACAACAAAGGCGCCGTTTAATGTGATCGAAGCGCGGGCGGTTATGGCCCGGCTAAACAGCGCCGAGGGAAGAGTCGCGGTGGCTTTGTGAACTGAGACGGCTTGCGAGCGTTTGGCGATAGATTTAGCCAGGATGGATGGCGTGCTTTTGTGGGCCGGGGTTTTGGATTTGGCCACCGTGCCGGCTGTGGCATGGCTGTTGGGCGCAAACAGCAGGGCGGCGCCTGCGAGAATTGATAAAAGTTGCGTTTTCATTGCTGATCGGATTGTTGTGCTCACAGTGATCAGGGTAGGATTTCGTGAATTCTTTACAATCGGGGCAGCACAGCGTTGTAAGCTCGGTGAAAGTGCCCGTTGATCACCCGGGGGAGTTCCCAGGGGGGAGCGAAGATTTACAGAAGGGTTTTAAACAAAAGATAACGAAGGAAACGAAGGGGGAGCCAGGCGGGGCTTGCAAGCGTCGCTACGCGACGGGCGCACCGCGTAGCGGTGCTGTGCCGGTAGCCGTGGGCCTAGGCCCACGGAAGAGGCGATAAATCGAGGTTGCGTCGCGTAGCGACGCTTGATAAGCCTGCCCACGCAACGGGAATCAGAAACACCTAAAGCCTGATGGCCAACACCTTCACCTCACTCCATTACCACATCGTATTCAGCACTAAGAATCGGGAGACCTGGATTCGCCAAGATGCGCAAGAGCGCGTTTGGGATTATCTGGGAGGAATTGCGCGCGAAAACGATTTGAAGCCTCTGATCGTTGGGGGAGTGGAAGACCATGTCCACATGCTGGTCGAAATCCCGCCGACCATTGCCCTGAGTGAGGCGCTCCAACGGCTCAAAGGTGGCTCTTCTCGATGGTTAAAGCAGAATATCCCGTACTGCCGCGGGTTTGGGTGGCAGGATGGTTACGGGGCATTCACTGTGAGCAAGTCGCAAGAGCCGCATATCAAGCGCTATATTCAAAACCAGCGGGAACATCACCGAAAGCAAACCTTCCAGGAGGAATATCGCCAATTGTTGAATCGTCATGGGATTTCATACGACGAACGGTATTTGTTGGATTGAACGTATGACGGCTTGCAAGCGTCGCTACGCGACGCGGCGCGTGATGGTCTCGATTCCGTGGGCCGAGGCCCACGGCTACCGGCACGGCACCGCTACGCGGTGGGGGCAGGGCTGCGCGGTGCGGGCAGGGCTACGCGGTGGGGCCTCTCCCCTCCCGCTGCGACGGCGGGACAGCGCGGCGAGTCGGAAGATGAGGGGGAGAAGCGTTGCCCAGATTAGAGATGTAGATACTTTATGTTACGGACGCCCAGTAAAACAAGCGGGGCGTTCCAGCGGAGGAACGCCCCAGAGGCGGTTCACTATGAAGGAGCAGAACAACCCGCCTTAAAGTACTTTCTTATTCGCCCCAATAGTTCCCGTGCTGCTGTTGCTCTTGGGGACAGTCACAATTACCGAGCTTATTGAACTGTTGCCGGAGGCATCGGTCGATTGGACGTTGATCGTATAAGTTCTCGCATTACCAGATGCTCCCTTGCTGGCCGCGAGGTTGGCGGTCAGAGGGCCGGTAATCTGAATGTCGCCCGGGGCGGTGGCCTCACTGCAGGTGATGGAGGTGATCTGCGCCACGGGGGTGGCGTCGCAATTATCAGAGACAGCGGCCGAAACGGTTACGGGCACGATTTGGTGGTTGGGTGGCGAGAGCACGCTCGGATTGACACTCAAGGATTGAAAGACCGGGGGGGTGGTGTCCGCGATGGTGAGGGGAACGTTGGCGGTCGTGCTGTTGCCTGCGGCGTCAGTCACCGTGACGGTGATGGTGTACTGTCCATCCGAGAGAACGGTGCCAGCGGCGGGATTCTGGGTGATCTTTAGCTGGTTGGCCGGCGTGCAATTATCAGTAGCGAGGACATTGGGCAGCACATTTGGGACGACGGCCTGGCAGTTGGCGTCGGCTGAGAGCGTGATGGGGGCGGGAGTGCTGACGATGACTGGGGGTGTGGTATCGACGACTGTGAACAAGACGCTGCAGGTGGAGGCATTGCCGGAGGAATCTTTAACCGTAACAGTGATGGGATACTGGCCAGAGCCCACGAGCGTGCCGGCGGCGGGGTCCTGGGTGATGACCAGAGAGCCGGTTGGGGTACAATTATCAGTGGCAACGACCAGGGCCACGACATTGGGAACAGCGGCCTGGCAATGGGCGTCGGTGGAAGCGGTGATCGGTCCGGGGCAGGTGCCGATTGGGGGAGCGGTATCTTGAACGATTACGTTTACATTGGTTTCTGCGGAAGCGCCGCAGGAATCGGTCACCTTGAGGGTGACCAAATTGTTCCCCATCGGAAGCGAGACCGAGAGGGTGGCTGTGGTGCCGAGGACATTGCCACCAACGCTCCATTGGAATGAGAGATTCGAGCCTTGCGATTGCGAGCCATCCAAGGTGGCCTGCGATTGGCAATCGACAGTTTGGTCCGGGCCGGCAACGGCGACCGGGGCCGAGCCGCCGGAGGTGACATCCATCACGAACCATTCCGAGTTACCGTTCAATGTGCCGTAGCCCACAATGCGACCGGCGTCATT
The DNA here is from genome assembly GCA_035946615.1 of Verrucomicrobiia bacterium. Taxonomy (NCBI): domain Bacteria; kingdom Pseudomonadati; phylum Verrucomicrobiota; class Verrucomicrobiia; species Verrucomicrobiia bacterium. The sequence continues at coordinate 13,572 of DASYZB010000046.1, read as the reverse complement.
GACCGCAACGGCGCCATCCAGCTCCCAGCCTGAATTGGTATCCACGAGGCTATTGAGGTCCGTCATCGTTCCGCTCTGCCAGAGAAACGCGTGTGCAACTCCATTGGAAGTCCCTGAGGTGCCGACGACCTGCCCAAGATTATTGAGCGCGCTAGGATATGTAAAATTCCCGCCCAGGCCCGTTAGGTCCGTCATGGTTCCGGCGTCGTAGAGGAACCCGTGATATTCCTGGTCGCCGGTTGTGCTGGACAAACCGAGTGCCTGGCCGGCGCGATTGATAGCGAAGGCAACCGAATAAGAGCCGCCCAGAGTGCCGATATCCGTCATTGCTCCACCGGAATAGACGAAGCCATGGTACTCGCCGTTGGCGTTCAGGGATTGGCCTACAACCGTTCCGGCATCATTGAGCGTAACGGCCGTGCTAAAATTGCCTCCGAGCGTTCCCAGGTCGGTTGGCGCTCCACCGGAATACGAGACAGCATGAATGTCACCGCTGGCCAGGGAAGATTCTCCCGCCAGGACGTTACTATTATTAATAGCAAAGGCAGAGCTGTAGCCGCCGCCGAGGTCGCCTAGAGCGATCATGACGCCATTGGAATACAGAAAACCAATCGTTGAGGCATCTCCAGCGGTCAACGAGCTTCCAGCGACCAGGCCGGCGTTGTTGATGGCCGAGGAGCCGCTCGAGGAGCCGCCCAGGGTGCCGAGGTCCGTCAGGGCCCCCCCGGAATAAATGAAGGCATGAGTTTGGCCGTTGGTCAGGTCAGCCTGGCCGGCGACCTGTCCCGAGCTATTGATGGCGCTGCCGACGCTTGACGCGCCGCCAAAGGTCCCTAAATCGACGACCGCCCCGGCAGTATAAAGATAGCCATGGGTGCTGCCGTCAGGGAAGTAGAACAAGCCGGTGATCAAGCCCGCGGGATTGAGGGCGTTGACCTGCACACCCGCTCCCGCCATGGGCGGCAAATTGGTTATGGAAACGGAGTCGTTGCCACAAGCGAAGCAATCGAGCACCATTGAGAGTAAGATTAAACCGCACGCACCGGTGATACCCAGGTTTTTTCTCATACGCCCTTTCTTCATTGTTCTGATTTGCATTTCTCGATCGCGTGTCCAGTGGGGGAGAGCATGGGGCGGGCCAACTCAGAAATGAGAAAGGGCGATTTGTGGACATAAGAGGGCAGAAGTGTACGGTTTTCACATTGTAGGAGCCGACGTGAGGAGGCTCAAAAGGCGGTTTCGGATTGATGAGAGCCTCCTTGCGCCGGCGGCTAAATGGTAATCCTGGGCGGTAGGTTTTCAGCCGTCCCTGCGGGACTTTGGAGTTGTCGGATTTGGAACCCAACGCTAAAGCGTTGAGCTATTCTCATGTTGTCCCTCCGGGACAAGGGCGTCGCCACGGCTATCCAAGTTATAGGACATTAAAGACAAGTGAAAGGCTAATGTTTACGGTCGCGGGGGATTTTTTACCTTGATTCACCTTGACCAGGCTTGACTAGCTTTGACTTTAGTTGACAGGTCTTGTCCCCGGCTAATCTTGACTGGTATGGGTGACATGGGCATTGCGGGATGGGGCCTCCTGGTGTCGGCTGCTACAAAAAAAGGGCGCTCCAACACGGAGCGCCCTCACGGAGGACCAGCAAGCCCCATCCAAAAACTTAGGGCACCTCGTTCCACGCGGTGATGAGATAGCGGCCATTGGCGGGGCCCTTGGAGAGGGCCTCGTCATAATGGAAATTCAAATGACCGTTCATCGTCACCGAGTTCACCATGAGGGATCCGTAAAAATCAGTGAGGGTGCTGCCACCACCATTTAACGAAAGGTTGGCGTTAGGAGCTACCAGCACACCGGTAAAGCCACTGTTACCGCCGAGGCTGAACGAGGTGACGGAAGGCGCGGCGTAGAGAGAGAAATCAGCGGCCTGACCGGCTTCATTGAGGACCCCGTTGCCGCCGATCGTGCAACTGGTTCCCCCCGAGTAAACGACGATATTGCCGCCCTGACCGACTGTAAAGGTGTCGCCGCCACTCATATTGAGGCCATTCGGCAGCGCCAGGACGACATTGGAACCGGTCACATAGGTTGTTCCAGAGAGGTCACTGGCGGTATAGTAATTGGTATAAGGGCCGTCAGCGCCAACGAGGATGTGGTCGTAGGAATTGGTTGAATAGACGGTCGCGGTATTGCTTACAGGATAGTCATAACTGACAATGCCAACCGCCCAAGTATAAGTGGTCCCACTTTTTGTCACCCAAAGGTAGGTACCGGGTAGAGGAGGGGTAGTGCTCGACATCGTATTATAATTCGTTTTCGTCGTGCTCGGCCCGGGCCACGTAAGGGAGACTGCAGTGGTGGTGTAGTTACTCGTAGAGGTACTGACCCACACGCCACCAGTTGGGGTCAGGTACCCTGCGGTGCTCGGATAAGTCGTGTCCGGGAATGTGAAATTAGCGTCCGGCAGCCACCAACCTGCTTCGATGCCTTTATTGGAGGATTGCCAGGTGTGGGAGCCGACTGCGCCATTCGGGCCGACATAGATCGTATCGGAGTTCGTGCTGCCTGTGTGGGCATGGCCGTAAATATTGGCGTTGCCGACGTTCAGGGTATCCACCAGTCCGCCGTTGCTGGCGATGTCACCTTTGTCACCTTTGTACTTGGCCGGGTCGTACTGCCCATTGGTGCTCTTGGTCGGGTCGGATGAATCAAAGCTGTCGGTCATGATGCCGTTGCCGTTCAAGTTAATGGAATGCTTGGCGATCAAGGCCCCATTGAACATGTTGTCCTTGCCGCAGGTGACTTGGACGGCGCGGGTGGTGACGGAGGGACTCGATCCTGGCGAGCCATTGACGGTGGCGAAGAGGATTGTGGCCACGCCTTGGGGCACCATAGTCGAGGTCTGCACATAGGACCGGGAGATGACGTAAGGCTGGAAGATATTGGTGGCGATGATAGTGACGGTATAACTATTGCCGTCAGGCAGTGTGTTGCTGCGCATGTACGTCCCGATACCCTGGGCGGTCCAGCCGTCGGCGACGAGATTGGTCGAGTTCAAGTTTAGCTGTTCGAGGCCATCCTCGATGCCGGCCTCGGTGACAGCGATGGCCATGTTCCAGGCCTGCGAGCGGTAGCTCAGGAAATTCTGCTGCTCGATGAGCGAGAGGTAATACATGACGAACAGGCTGAAGATCGAGCAGATGACCAGGGTGGTCAGAAGCGCGCTGGCCAGTTGTTTCGCTTTCCGTGAGACTTTAGTTTTCATAAATTAATTCAAGACTTGTTGTTTACGGATAATGATTCGAGCCGTCTGAACATCCTCGCTGTTAACGTTTGGGGTCGGGCAAATCTGCATCGAGGTCTTCCAGGTCAACTGGACGATTTTGACCTCTTGGGTCCAATTGGGCATCGTGGTGTCCACCGGGTAATAATAATCGAACGAGTTGCTGGCCGGGGGGCGCAGGTAAAGGCTGAAATTGAGCAGGTTGCAGTTGGTCAGGAGGACCTGGGCGGTGCCGGCGGTGGCGTTGCTGCGAATCATCTCCTGCTTGTTGGCGTCGAAGCTATAGACAACCGTGCTCGGCGGGGTATCGCCATTGACCAGCGTCAAAGTGCGGGAAGTGCTGTTGCTGGTATAATTGACAAAGGATGTCGCCTGGCGGATTTCGCGGGTGACCAGGTCCATTGCCTGCCGGTTTTTCTGGTCCAGAACGGCGTAATTGCTCATGGTGACGAAACTGCGGGCGCAGAACAGAAACATGGTGGCCAGGGCGAGGCCGCTGATGGAAAAAATGCCCACCGCGATCATCATTTCGACGAGGGTCCAGGCGGAGCGCAGATGGGATGGGGCTTTAATAGACATAATTCTGCATCCCATCGCGGGCGACATAGGTGCTGACGCTGCGTTGATGGGAAACGCCGCCCATATTGGTCCACAGCAAGGAGACGGTAAACTGCCGCAAATTGGTGCTATAAGAACTGCCGAGGTTGACGTTGCTGATGCCCAGGGAGCCGTAATAGGTGATGCCCGGCGTGGTCGGCGATTGGGGGTCGTAAGATTCGGTGAAACTGGTTGGGATAAAGCCGCTTGTGGTGACCTGGGTCCAGTTATAGAGGCGGATGCTTTCGAGGCGTTCGAGGAGAATCTGAGTGGCGCGCTGGTTTTCGCGGGCCACGCGCACGATAAACAGGCCGTAATTGATCGAGCCCACCACCCCGGCGCCCATGATAGCAAGGATAGCCGTCGCCAGCACCACCTCAATGAGCGTGTTCGCTTTCTGGGGCTTTTGGGCTAGACGAATTTGCATAAAATGGGTCCTTGGTCCTCCTCCCTAACCTGACACAACTCTTAACCCGGGTTTCATCTCAGTCACTAACGCACAACTTTTTACAACATCGATCCAAACAACTGCTTTCTGTTCGAGCACCAGGTAGCATGTGGCTTGCCAACGTCCCGGGAAGCCCCTGGGCGGCATCCGTAGATGTACGAAGGTATGCCGATGGTGGAGATCGGGACACAGGTGTCCAGGATCCATACAAGGCAAATTTGGGTTGTGGGGCCATGGCATAACTCGTGCGTTGTTTCGCAAGCACGACATGCAGTGGGACGAGCGGTACGCGTGGGATTAATGGAAGCGTCGAAGGGGCACAACCTCTTTGAGGTTGGCTCGGCTCTGCGACAATTATCCCAGGGTAGCTCGCAGGCTCGCGACCCTGGGCTGGAGGGCGGAATCCCTTCGGGATTCTCGGGCGACCCCTCCGCCTCCGAAGGTCCGCGGCGACCAGCGGGGCGCATGAAGTTAAGTTAGCGCTCATAGGGAGGGACCCCCTCTCCTCCGGCCCTCTCCCCTCCCGCTGCGACTGCGCGACAGCGCGACGAGTCGGAAGGAGAGAGGGAGAAGCATTGGCACATTAGAGATGCTCCTCAGAGATCAGAGCCTCCTGGTGTCGGCTGCTACGGACCAGGACTATTGAGGATTTGCAGAGGCTTCGATGCGACAAGAGCCCGGTTCGCCGCGCTAGAGCTCGCGCCAGGAATTGGCGGCGTATCCGCGAAGAGGGCCGGCGTTGATTAGGTTTTCGTCGTAGTGGAAATTAAAGTGGCCGTTGATGGTCACGCTGCTTGTAACGCTGGAGCCGACGAAATCATAGGTGTTGGGGCCGCCACCGCCCAAGGTGAAGGCAGCCTCCGGTGCATAGATCGTTCCGGTGAACGCGGCGTTGCCGCTGAACGTGATCGACGTGTTGTTAGTTGTACCGAAATAGGCCAGATTCGCTGCGTTTCCGCCATCAATGGTATCGTTACCGCTCAGTGTGAAGCTTGGGCCGTCCATGTAGATTGTCAGATGGCCCGCATTGGTGCTGGTACCCGAAACGCGAATAACGCTCGGACTCGCGTTATTAATCAAGTACAATCGGATTGAAGCATTAGGGCCGACGTAAACGCTACCGCCCAGGCCTGAGATCTTGTAATCGTTAGTGCCGTAGAAGGCAAAATTATATGTTGTGCCAAGAATGTTGGTTGGGGTGAACAATGGACCTACCCACAATGGTGGACTCACCCACGTGGTATAGCCAGCCGGCAGCGTCACATTCGGGAAGGTGGGATTGAAGTTATAGTAAGTGTTGCCGGTGACGGTGCCGTTGTTCTTGATGCTGTCGGTGCCGGTTGGACTTAAAAAGACGCTGCCATTGACGTTGGCGTTGCCGACGTTGACCACACCTGAAACGCTGCCGATATCCCCGTTAGTGCTGGCATGGCTGGCGTTGTAATAGCCGTTCGTGTTGAAGGGGGAGCCGGGAGCTGAATTAAAACTATCGGTGGTGACGTTATTGCCGTTGAAGTTCAGGTTGTTTTCCGCGGCCATGGCAAAGGTGAATAAAGGGATATTGGTGGTGGCGACCCGGATGGTACGCGACAGGATAGCGGAGGAGGAAGCCACCGCCACATACCCCGTGGAATAGATAATTGGGTATTTATTTGTATTATAAATAACGCCGTAAGTGCCGGCGCCCATCGTGCGGTTCATGGGCCCGTAGATGCCCGCGGAAGGGGCGCCCCAGCCATTGGCTGTGCGGTCCACAACCGGCAGGGGGACGGCCGGATTGAGTTGGGCGAGGGCCTCTTCGGCGCCCGCCTCAGCTAGCGTGAGGGAGGAATTCCAGGCCTGAGAGCGGGCCATAAGGTTCCGCTGGGTACTGGCCAGATTCAAATAATAGAACAGAAAAAAGCCGAAAATGAATGCGATAAAGAGCGTCATCACGAGGACGCTGCCGGATTGGCTGGACCACTTTTGCCTTGGGTTACTCATATACGTGAGGCGGTGGCATAGATTAATGGAGGGACCCCTCTCCCCTTCGGAAGGGGAGAGGGAGAGCATCGGCAGATTGAAGATGTAGTTCATGTTAGGGACTCCTCAGTAACAGACCTAATGTTGGTTGCGCAAAACGATTTGGGCGGTTTGCACGCTTTCGGTATTGACCTTTTGGGCCAGGATTTGGCGTGAACATTTCCATGACATATTGATGAGCTTGCAGAGAGTGGGGTCGAGGTTTCCGGCGTTGTTGGTGGCAGGATAAAAAATGATGTTTGTGGCCGTCACGGTGGGGGCTTCCTGGTACAAGCTAAAGTTCCAATTGTCGCACTCGGTGAGGGCTGTCAGGTCGGGCTGGCCTGTTTTGCTCAAGACCAGGGTGCGGGCATTGGAATCATAGGTGAGCTTCACGATGGCGGATTGGTCGGTATTGGTCAGGGTGAGGGACATGACGGGGAGATTGGTTTGAACGGCAATGACGGCCTTGGCCTGGCGTATTTCGCGGCTAATGACATCCAGGGCGTAGCGGCTCTTTGTGTCGAGGTCGGTGTAGTTGACCAAGGCGGCCAAGCTGCGCGCGCCATAAAGGCTGAGCATGGCGACGACAGCCAGAACCAGCATGCCGAGGGTGGTGGCAACCAGGATTTCAACCAGGGTGAACGCGCGAAAGAGCCGGCGGCGGGATTGAGGGGTTCGCAGGTTCATGGTTTGACGCCATAGACGTAGTTCTGCAGGCCGTAGCGGGCCACCTGGGTCTGCATCTGGCGAGTCTGGACGATGCGTTTGCTGCCGTTGTAATTGGTCCAGTTCACCGTGACCGTCACCAGCCGCATGTTGGGCAGGTATGAGGAAGAATTGGGGATCGAGCTGTCTGCGTTGGTTACAATGGTTCCGGTATAAACAAGCCCGCCGCTGTTGTTGGAGAGGCCGAGAGGATCATAAACTTCCTGGAAGGTAATGTTCTGCAAATTATCCCAGGAAATGAGGCGCAACCCCTCGACTTTTTGCATCAGAATCTGTGTGGCCCGGAGTTCTTCGCGGCTGGACTCTACAACGCTGAATCCAAAAGAGAGGCCTCCGTAAAAGGCAGTACTAATCACTGCCAGAACGAGCACCGCCACCATCACTTCCGCCAGGGTGTAGGCCGCCGCGCAGGGGTGTTTGCTTTCATCTCGCCATTCAATTCTCATCGTTCGCCTGTCTCGAGGTCGCGTCAATTCCGGGCCAAAAGGCCAATCCGTACTTTCACTTCGTTTTCTTCAGCAACCAATACTTGGCGTTCATAAAGCAGTTTTCGTGACAAAGGGCTGATTTTAAGGCTCCGTATGTGTGCGGAGAGGGGTGTCTCGACTTAAGGCAGGGCATCTTGAACCGCAGGGCAAGGCTCTCAGGTAATCCCAGAGGCCTCCGGGACGGTCGCAGGGTCCAACAATCTTCCCACCAGCTCGATGAGCCGGTTGGTATCGACAGGTTTGGCAAAGAATTCGATTGCCCCTGCCGCGCGCGCCCTTTCGGCAATCTCAACAATTTCAGCCGAAATAATGTGACTGATCATAATGACAGGCGTGTTTTTCGCCTCATCGATGCGGCGCAACCATTCCAGGATCAGAAAGCCGTCCCATGCAACGCTCCCCGCGAAGACATCGGGCGGGAAGCTGATATCCAGGAGAATCAAGTCCGGCCTGTTTTGACGCACAACACTCACGGCCGCTGCCCCATCGTCGGCCAGGAGGACGTCATAGCCCGCGCCAGAGAGCCTCATTGACAGCGCCTTAAGTACTACGGGGTCGTCGTCAACAATGAGGATGCGCTTGCGGTTCATTGCGATCGCTCTTCGCGTCTTCCTTGGAAAGCAAGCAGGTTTCGTGACAAATCGAAGCTTCGGGCGGAACCTTGCGGGGAAAGGGTGTCTAAGATTAGGGCACTGAAAGGCGATAGCCAAGGGCAAATGCCAGTTGAAACGGGAGTAGAACCTTGAGCCCACTTGAGCCCAGGGTTAGTCCCTAAAGCGCCAGAGGACTGGCGCAGTCCACAACGCTTCGCGCGGACTGGAGCCGTCCGGCAATGGCCGTGGGAGGGTGCGGTAGCGCTCGGCAGCGCTAGGCGAGCGGGTAGCGGCGGGTGATCCGAGACAGAACCGCGGCGAGACCCAATCCAGCCAGCGCCAGAGCGCCGGGTTCGGGAACGGCCTGCAGTTCTAAACTGCCGGGGCTGCCTGGAATGAGGCTGCCAGCGTAGAAATCGTTCACGTCTGATGTGGTGATATTCTCGGTAATCGGAGTTGCTCCCGGTGTTGGAAATATCCATTTAGCCGAGGAGCTGGAGTAAATGCCGTAGGATTCGACATTGCTGAAATTGGAAGCCGGGGCTGCGTTATCGGTGGTTTGGAAGACCCAGAGGTCGATGGGTTGGGTGGCAAAGTTTGCCGCTGTGGCCCCGGGCTGGGTTGCGGTCGAGGAAAATGAGCCCGGCGGCAATAGGAAGTTGCTGGAGATGTTCGTCGAGCCGAACACGTGCCATGCGCCGCCCGAAAGCCGGGCGCTCTGCAAAGCGGAAGGGTTGCCGGCATTTAGCGAGATATTAAAGCTCGAATCGAAATAGCCGATTTCGACGTCGTTCCCGCTGGCAAGCGGCTGCTGATTGAGACCGACCATATTTGGCGAGCCCGAGCCTCCGCTGTAATTGATATTCACCGAGCTCTGCGCGAGACAGATTGTCTGCACGAACCCCGCGACTGCGGCCAAGGCAATGACACGCCTGATCATGTGGGGAGAGTTTTCCCTCACTGCGGCGTTAGTGTCAAGCCGTTATTTTAAATTACAAAATTAAATTAAAACCGGGTGGGAGAAACCGTTGAAAATTGAAACAGTTGAGCGGCGCCATCCGCCTCCCAGCAGGCCATAGGTCCGTGATTATGGGCCGCCTCTCCGGGGATTGGGCAAGCTCAAAGCGTTTGGCAACGGGTCGCAGCTTGGGGGCTGCTCGGTATCCAAGCATCAGAGACGCGACAGCTTTCGGCAGGTCACCCCTACGGGGTTTGGTATTCTTCAGGTCAGGGGCGTTGCTATAAACAGGCCACCCCCTGGCGGGGGTTTTGGGACAAGGCGCCGCAAGTCCACTTTAATGCGGACATGGAAAAATGTGGGTAATGACAAGCCATGAATGGGAGTGTTAATGAGACCCGCAAAGAACTCTGTCTCACTGCCCTTAAAACCCGTTCCGAGTTTTCCACCGCTCCTGACGAACCGCGGGCTGGGACGCACGCATATGGTCCACAGCCCTGACGGTTTTCCGATTTCGTCGTGCGCACCCATTGGAGGTCAATGGCCGTGAAAGAGAAAAAAGGCAGGCCCCGGTAAAGAGGCCTGCGCTGAGGGGCATGGGCGCTGCTCTATTCAGCCGGGATGGTCCAGTTAAACGCACCCGGGGCTTGGCGGTTGATGAAGAAAGCGCTACCGGGAGGGATCAAGACATCGTTGGCCAGAGTGAAGCCATTGGCATTCACCCACCCCGAATAAACCCCCTGTTGGAAATAATAAAAGTAAGTGGTCACGGAGCCGTCCGGGTTGACTACCAGGAGGTTGTCGCCCTGGCTGGGGTTGAGTCCGGGGGCAAAGCCAGTGGCCGGGTCGCCGGTGTAGAGATTGAGGGCCGAGAGCGTGACGCTGGACAAGCTCTTGAGGGTGCCGAGGAGGTTGTATCCGGGCTGGATGGGGGCCAGGGCCACACCGGTCTTGACCGGTCCGCACAGATACAGGTTGGCGTCGGTCGGCGCTATCCGGCCCACCATGACGCCTTCTTCAGGAAAGACCACGAGGTCGGCTGCCGGTTGGAAGGTGTCCGCCCGGACCCATCCCTGCCAAGTCGTAAAGGAGGGATTTGAATACCAGAACACCGTCAGTGTGCTTTGGGTCTCGGGGAGCATCAGCATGATATTGTCGGCTTTGGACGGATTGGGGCTGGCTACCAAGCCGGTCTCGTTGTTGGTCCCAAAGAGGCTCGCGATGGTGAAATGGCCCCGGATGCGGTAGGGAGTGCCCGTCGAGCAGAGCCCAGCGGCGTTGGCAGCGAGGGCGACGGTTTTGCTCGATGTGTTGGCGATGTCGATCATCGTTCCCTGGTCGAACTCGACATAAGCGGGCAGGCCGTTTGTTCCGAACTGATTGTTCGTTAATGAGTTGGTCACTGTCAGGGTATTCAAGGTCACGTTCGCCACGGTGCCGGCTGAGAGGATTGGCCGGACCATGCGTTGGGAAAAGAGAGTGAGGTTATTGGCGCGCAGCAGCGCGTCGCTCCCGACCCAAACCGGGGAGAAGCTCTCGATAGCGCCTGAGAGCACGTGCAGTCGGATGAACCGGGCGGCGGCCGCCGTGATGGGTGTCGTATCCCGCACGGTTACCCAATTAAACTCACTGTCAGCCGGGGTCACGCTGACCCCAAACGCGTGGGCAGCATCCGAGAACCAGGAGGTTTTATCCGCCGAAACTTCAGGCAAGTACTGTAACTGCAACTGCGCCGCGTTGCCCCGGCTTTTATACTGCATTGCCAGGTAATGGTTGCCGCCCGACTGGGTGATGAAAACGACCAGGTCTTGATTGGCGTCGGCGGAATTAAGCGGGTCGCTGCCGACGGCATACTCGATGAGGTTGGTCAGCCCGTCGCCATCGGAATCGACCAGCATGTTGAGGCCGTCGTAAGGCCCGCTGACCACCACGACAAAGCTGTTGGTGGCGCTCAAGGTGGTGCTGCCAAAGGCGGTTTGGATTATGGTGGCGACGACGGTGGTAAAGACGTTCGTACTGGGACTCTGCGCCACGGTGGGTGTCCAGGTAATCAGGCCATTGGCATCAATGGCGGAGCCGCCGGGGGCATTGAGGAGCTGATAGGTGAGCGTTCCGGTGTTCCCGTTTGGATTGGCGGCGGTATTGGTTACGATCAAGGGCCGGAGATCGACGGCAGCCAGGTTATTCTGGGTTGGCAGAACCAAGGCCAATAAGGGGGTTAGGGTGATAGTCTGAGCGGCGCTGGCGCTGTTGCCGCAGGCGTCAGTGGCGGTCCAGGTCCGGGTGATGATTTCCGAGCCATTGAGTTGAGGGGCAAAAGCGTCCGAGTAGCCGAGGGTAACGGAGCTGCAGCCATCATGGGCGGTGGCAACGCCGGTATTGTTGGTGCTGGTGTCCGCCGTGAATGGCAGCACCAGATTGGGCGGGGCTGAGACAACCGGGGGGGTTGTGTCCTGCACGGTGATAGTTTGAACGGCGCTGGCACTGTCGCCACAGGCATCGGTAACGGTCCAGGTGCGGGTAATCACTTTGGCTCCTCCGCAGGTGTTGTTGGTCGCGTCAGTGGAGGTGATTGTCAGAAGGCTGCAGCCACCCTGGGCGGTAGCGATGCCGGTCGCATTGGTGCTGGTATCGGCGGGGCATTGCAGCACCAGATTAGGCGGGGCAGTGATGGTTGGCAGCGCCAGAGTGATGTCGTAATGCAAGCTCGAACTGCCGGAGCCTGTGTAGGTATTGCAAATGACGGCCCCGCAAGTCCCGGAGGAGCCGCTCAGGGTGACGTCGGCCTGGGGGGCGTTGATGGTTCCGTAAAAGGCCGCGCCACCGCTGTAAGTGAGGCTCTGGTTGCCTGCAAGCCCGATGTAATTGAAACTCGCGGGTGTGCCCTGGTCATTGATCACACCCCCGCCGGAAATGGTCGTTTGGCCCCCAACGTAGAGTGTCAGGCTCGCGCCCGGCGCGATATAAACGTAACCGGACCCCTGAATGCTGAAATCGCCGGTTACATAGAATGTTGAGTGTCCGAGGACAACGAGCGGCTGGGCACTGCCGCCGCTGGTGAAGCTCGAGGCCTTGTAAGTCGCTACTGAGCTATCAACGGTCAGGAAGGTGATATTTGAGCCTGACATCGAAGTGGGAGTAGTGGGAATAGTTGGAACTCCCGAGGGTGGCGAGTTAGTCGTCCAGGCTATATTCACATTGGCATTGGTCCAGCCCGGCTCGATGCCGCTTCTGGTTGCGCACCAGTTCAGGTCACCGATAGCGCCGTTCTTAACGAAAATCGTGCCGCCAGGGCCGGTAGCAGCCGTGCCGCAGATGCTGCCATTATTGAGGCTGATGGCTTTAGCGGCTGTCGAGGTGGTCGCAATGTTGCCGCCGGCGAGGCGATTGGTCACCGGGTCATAAGACCCCACAGTGGAGTTGTAGGCGTCGATGACCAACTGGCCTCCGCCGCTCAAAGAGATGCCTCCTCGCGCCGTTATCGCCCGGCTGAAAGGGCCGGAAGAACTGGTGACATTCTGAAGCGACATGGTCGGTGCGGGTTTCTGAAGTGTCCTGGCCGCCCTTGAAGGGATGGTCTTGTGAGCCGTGCTCTTGGTTTTGATCGTTGTTCTGCCCGTGGCTTCGCTACTTAAAGCCAACAGCAGCCCAGCGCTTGCTAGAACCGTCAATAGTTGCTTTTTCATAAAGTCATTGCCTAACTGTTTTGCTACTGCGAACACGCTAGGTTCATTTTGGCTATGAACAATCGGGGCAACCCATGGTTGTGGTCCCGGGGGGAATCTGAGTTGGGTCCCGGGGAAAATCCCAGGGGAAAGGATGAAGGACGAGGGATGAAGGATGAAGGAATCCAGCCTGACCGCATTGCTGGTCTATCAGTGCATGATATTTTTGCGAGCCGCTGGGGTGCTCCGGTGATGGTGCCAGCCCATCTCAAAGCCTTTGAGAATCAAGGAATAACAGAAACAGGCCAGGAATTCTTCGCAACGATGAAGGTAGAGGCGCCGTCGCGGGGCGTCGTTGACCCGCCAGACTATGGATTAATATTGCGGATTACTTCGATTCCACAAATTAGACAAAACTGTCTCGAAGAAGTGCAGGACTGGCTCCGTCGAGCTACGTTTTAATTACAGACCGTGGTCCGTAGAAATCCGGTCAGATTCTGGTTAAGGGAGCGGAGTGCGCGCCGTCCTCGGGCGCAGCAATGTTGGCAGATGAGCGGGTGGGAACGGCCTTGGGCGCGACGTGCTTTGGGGCTTGCTGCGCCCGGGACGGGCGCACTCCGTAAACTGCCCCGGGTCTCCGCTGCGGCACAGAGACTGCTTTTGTACTATATACCTAACTGACATTTTGGCGCTAATTTATGGGAGGTTATTGGAGGTTCAGACCTTAGTTTTCCGCAGTGTTGCGCGGTTTTGCTGCTTTCAAGAGCTTTCCAACTCACAGGAGCGGTCCTCTGGGTGACTTTAAAATACCTTCG